>JACDAG010000221.1 GCA_013695565.1 Bradyrhizobium sp. | reverse complement strand
TTCAGTTCAAGAGCCAGACACTGGTGCTTCATGTGGCGGCAGCGCTTGCCGCTTCGGGCCTTGCCGCCTCACGGCTGGAACTCGAGATCACCGAGGCGGTGCTCATCCGCGACGACGAGGTGGCGCTGGAGATCCTGCATCAGTTGCGGAAGCTCGGCGTGCGCATCGCCCTGGATGATTTCGGCACCGGTTACTCCTCGCTCAGCTATCTGCAGCGCTTCCCGTTCGACAAGATCAAGATCGACCGCTCCTTCATCAAGGATCTGGCCGGCTCAGGCGCCTCGTCGTCGATCGTCCAGGCGGTGGTGAACATCGCGGCCGCCAGCGACATGACGACGACCGCCGAAGGCGTCGAGACCGAGCAGCAACGGAACCTGCTCTACATCCTCGGCTGTACCGAGATGCAGGGATTTCTGTTCAGCCCGGCGATATCGGCTGCCGAGATACGGCGGCTATTGCTGTCGCACCGCGGCAAGGTGGTATCCGCGGCTTGAAATCGGAAAATTTGACGCTGGCCGGTTTTCCGGACGCCATCGGTTAATGGGTGTTAATCCCGATCGCGGCAAACTTCGGATTGATCTCCTGGCGCGCGCGGGCCGTCCGGCCTCCAAGCGTTTCCGACGGATACTCCCCGAACAGCAAATGATAGTAGTGGGAGAAGCGCCCAAGCTCGATGAAGCCGTGCTGGACGGCGACTTGCCCGACCGTGGCCGTTGCCGGGTTGCTCTCCCTGAGAACGGAATGAATCGCACAAAGCCGTTTGTGGCGCAGGTAGGTGATCGGTCCCAGACCGAGGACCTCGAAAAACGCGCGATGTAAAGTCCGTCGCGAGACGTTGAGGTGGGCGCAGATCTCCGACACATGCACGGGCCGAACCCCGGCGGCCTCGAGATAGTCATCGACTTTGCCAACCACTTGCATGGCCGAGGGCAGAGGCCCCCTGGAGTCCGGCGGCAGCGATTGCACGATCGTTCCGGTCACGGCGTCGATGATCGACCGCTTCCAGAAATCGGCGACGGCGTCGGACAAGGCGGCCTGTTGCCGTGCCAGACGGGAAATGATCAGGGGCAATCGCTGTGTCGCCGCCATGCCGATCGAAGGGTCCGCCTGATAGACGTTTTTGTTGAGCCATGCCGTGGGATCGCTCAACCGTGGTTCACTCTTGAAGAGAGACGTGACCTCGGCGAGATCGAGGCGGATTGCGGCATAGGCTGCGGCGCCATGAAAGATTCCGTCATGTTCGGTGCTGGGTGGCATGATCAGGACATCTGCCGGACGCATATCGAAGGACCAGTGGGTGACGCGGTCTTCCGAATTGAGCAGCATTCCGACCACGAGCTTGTCGTCGCTCGAAACGCGCTGGGTGCGAACGCCGACGGAAAACGAGCCGATGCTGAGCGAAAAATCCCCGATGCCGACATGGCTCAACGAGCCACGAAACTTTCCACGGCCGAGCTGCATCACCTCGACATGGGATCCCCTGATCGCATTGTGAAGGCCTTCAAAGCTGTCCAGACTGGAGGTGTTGACCGCAATGTGCCCGCTCATGGTTCGGCGCTCCCATGGCCTTGCACGTCTCGCCCGATGGCGATCGGAATCGGCCTACGCAAATCAGCGCAAGGCAGTCTAGGCACAACTTGAGCGTGACGACAATGAGTTTGGCGGCCATGGCAGGCGTGACGGAAGGTTCGATGGCTCCGGTTCCATTTCTGCGTCACCGACACTCACGCAATTTTCTCGGAGATCGGACGCGCATCAAGATCAATGAATTGATCGATTTGTGAAATCGCTCACTTGTGTTGCGAACATGCTTCCTTGCAGATTGGCACAGATTGCACATCACATCGGTTCGGGATTCATCTAGTCTGCAGACGCGTGTTGCTTCGCGCCCGTGATCGATTCCGGGATCGAACCAACCCGCCAATGCGCCGTGCCGAGTGCGCGTTTCCGGAGTTCGTGCCGTGACGTTGCTTCAACCCGACATCCTGCGGGGCAATCAGGAATCGAAGGGTGACCGGACTATCGATATGGTCTGGATTCCCGACGGCACGTTCCACATGGGATCCGACCATCACTATCCGGAAGAAGCGCCGGCCCACTCTGTGTCGGTGGACGGCTTCTGGATCGACCGCGCGCCGGTGACCAACCGTCAGTTTGCGCGGTTTGTGATCGCCACCGGATACAAAACCACCGCTGAAATTCCACCCGATCCGGAGCATTATCCCGGTGGGTTGCCGCGCATGCTCTATGCGGGTTCCCTCGTGTTCGAGCGACCGCACTCGACCTATGATTTGCGAGACTGGAGCCGATGGTGGACCTTCATGAAGGCCGCCAATTGGCGGCATCCCTATGGCCCCAGGAGTGACATCAACAGCTTGAACGATCATCCCGTCGTGCACATGTCTTACGCGGACGTGCTTGCCTATGCGCGATGGGCAGGCAAGGACCTGCCGACCGAGGCGGAATGGGAGTTTGCGGCGCGCGGCGGGCTCGACGGCGCTGAATTCGCATGGGGCGATGAGTTGATGCCCGGTGGAGTTCACAGGGCCAATATCTGGCAGGGCGAATTCCCGTTGCGCAATCTCCGTCAGGACGGCTACGAGCGCTCCTCACCGGTGACGGCTTTTCCGCCCAACGGTTACGGCATCTACGACATGATCGGTAATGTCTGGGAATGGACAGCCGACTGGTATGTCCCAAAACATGAAGTCGACACTGCAAAGCCATGCTGCATTCCGAGCAATCCGCGCGGCGGACGCTTGGAGGAAAGCTATGACCCCCGCGAGCCCGACGTCAAAATTCCTCGCAAGGTCATCAAGGGCGGTTCGCATCTGTGTGCGCCGAATTACTGCCAGCGCTATCGACCGGCCGCGCGCCATGCCGAGGCGATCGACACGTCGACCAGTCATCTCGGATTTCGATGCGTTCTGAGGATCCCGGCCGCGCGATAAGTCGGACTGGCGGCAAGCGCGACGAGGCCGATTCGATTTGAAGTGACGATCGCGTCTGCGGGAGCCCGGAAGTAGGTGCCGCAACGCAGTAGTGTCATTCGCACGATAGCTCGGAAGGGCGGCTATCTCAATTGACACCAGCGATCCCTGCGCGGTATCCAAGCTCAGGTAAGAACAAGAAACCAGGGCAGGGTGGAACGCGATGAATCGCGACAGCGCGTCTTGAGCGATTTCGTGCGGCCTTCCGCGCTCGCTCCGTTCCGCATCCGGAATTACCGTTTCCAGTGGCCCGCCGATCTGCTCACCTCCTGGGCTTTCGAGATGGAGATGATCATCCTCGGCTGGTACGTGCTGGTCGAGACCGGATCGGTGCTGCTGCTCACGGTGTTCGCTTCACTCGGTTATATCGGCACATTGGTGGCCCCGATGTTCGGCGTCGTGGGTGACCGCATCGGTCATCGCGATCTGCTCGCCATGATGCGCGCGAGCTACGGCGTCCTGGCGGGCGTGCTGATGACGCTGGCGCTGTCGGGTCATCTCAGTTCGCTGTTCGTCTTTATCGTTGCCGCGCTGATGGGAGTCGTGCGGCCGTCGGACCTCGGCGTGCGCGGTGCGCTGGTCGCAACCATCATGCCGCGTGAGCAATTGATCGGTGCGATCAGCATTTCCCGGACCACGATGGACACCGCGCGCATCGCCGGCGCGCTGAGCGGCGCCGGATTGTTCGCAGCCCTCGGGATGGGGCCGGCCTATGTCGCGATCGTCTGCCTTTATATGATCGCAACTGCGTTGACCTTATGCATCGTGGCGCCCGCCAGCCGGCATCCGGTCGGCGAGGTCGATAGCGAGGTGTTGCGCTCGCCGCTGCGCGATCTCAAGGAGGGGGTGGCTTATTGCTGGCGTACGCCAGCGATGCGCGCCGCGCTCTGGGTGGCGTTCGTCGCCAACCTCACCGCCTATCCGCTGACCAACGGACTGCTGCCCTACGTCGCCAAGACGATCTACGGCACCAACCAGACCGGCCTTGGCTATTTGTCGGCCAGCTTCGCGATCGGTTCGCTGGCCGGTTCGATCCTGCTGAGCCTGCTCGGCGGCATTCGCGTGGCGCGGCTCATGATCGCCGCAACCGTGCTGTGGTACGCGACGCTATTGCTGTTCGTGCAGATGCAGACGGTGCCGACCGCGATCGTCTGCCTGGTCGTTGCCGGTTTCTCGCAGAGCCTTGCCATGATCTCGATCGCCGTCATCCTGATGCGTTCGTCGGCCGAGAATTTCCGCGGCCGGGTCATGGGCGTGCGCATGATGGTGATCTACGGCCTGCCGTTTGGCCTTTTGGCCGCCGGGAGCCTGATCGACGCCATCGGTTTTCCCGCGACGGGAACGCTGTACGCGGCGGCCGGCCTTGCGATGATCCTCGCAACCGTGCTGCACTGGCGCGCGGATTTGTGGCCCGTGCATGCCCCGGCCAATGCGAGGTAGCTGAATGCGGCTATTTTTCCGTTTCCGAGGCGAGGGCGCCGCGCAGCCCCGCACGCGCGATCGCGGCCTTGATCAGGCCTTCGAATTTCGCTGCTTCGTTGAATTGCCGGATGAAGGCCATTCCGCCGTCGCGTCCTTTGGGGATGCCGATGGCGAAGTGCTCGACGCCCCAGCGGCCGTCGAGCACTTTCGACCCCGGCAGTTTCTCCGATATCTCGAACAGGCTGGCCTTGTTGGTGGCGTACACGCTGAGGCTGCCGGCCGACAGCATCTCGATCGCGGAATCGAAATTGGTCGCGCGCACGGTCTCGGCGTGCTTCAGGTCGCGCGACAGCGTGCCGTCGGATGAACTTCCCGCGGTGACGCCGACGCGAATGCCCGCGACATCTACCTCAGCCAACGCCGTGAGTGCCGAGCCCTTCGGCACGAGATAGCCGAGCTCGACCTCAAAAACCGGCGGGCCGAAATCCATGTCCTTGGCCCGCGCGGGCGTGGCATTGGTGAGGGCGATGTCGGCTTTGCCGTCTTGACCGCCTCAAGCACGTCGGCGTTCTTCGAGAAAATAACCGGCTCAAAGGGCATGCCGAGCCGCGCCGCCAGTTCCTTGCCGAGATCGTAGCCGACGCCCTTCGGCCCGCCCATTTTCGGGTCCGACAGGATCGAGGTTGGCGTTCCCGTGTACAGCGCGACCCGCAGCGCACCGCTCGGCGCCAGGATTTGCTTGATATCGGGATCGGCCGCGAGGGCTGTGCCGGCGCTGCCGCAAAACAGCACCCCGGCCAGTGCCAGAAGCATCACCCGACGCATGCCCGCCATGCTGCTCTCCCGCGGCCCCGATCCAGTAATTTGTTGACTAGACCTGATCTTTTGTACATATGTACAAAACTCAGGGACGGAAAGCAAACCCCAAAAGAAGACCTCATGACTCGCAATCCCAATATGCGGGAAGCGATCCTCAGCTCGGCCGAGACGCTGTTCTCGACCCGTGGTTTCAACGCAGTCTCGATCCGCGATATCGCGATGGAGGCGGGCGCCAATCCCGGCAGCGTCACCTACCATTTCAAGAGCAAGGACGGCCTGCTGCTGGAGATCTACAAGCGGCATTGCGGCCCCATGAACAAGCGCCGCATCGAGCTATTGGTCGCGGCGAGGCGCGTGCGCGATGTGCAGGATCGGCTCGAGGCGATCGTGCGCGCCTATGTGCAGCCGGCGTTTTCGTCGAGCAGCGATCTGGCGGGCGGCGGTGCACGCTTTACGCGACTGCGCGCTGTCATGTCGGCGGAAGGCAACGCCGTGGTCGGCCGCATCATTGCGGAAATCTTCGACGACACCACCAATGCCTTCATCGAAGCCATCGAGCAGAGCCTCCCGCATCTGCCGCGCAAGACGCTGGTCTGGCGGTCCCAGTTCCTGCTCGGCGCACTCTATTACACCCTCGTCAACCCGGAGCGGGTCACGCGCCTGTCGCGCGGCGAAGCCGATGGCGCCGATATGGCTGAGGCGATCGAGCAGCTGGTTTCCGCCACCGTCGCCTCGCTGCAGGCGTCAGATATCAATGAGCCGGTGGCCGCGGAGCCCGCCGTCAAGGCCGGAGCCAGGAAAGCGCCGGCCGGTGCGCGTTCACGCACTTCATGAGAGCATGATGTCGGAGCCAACGATTCCCGGTCCGAATCCGAATACGCGGACGCCGAAATTCCGCCTGCCGCCGCTGGCGTGCGACGCGCACACGCATATTTTCGGCCCCGGCGACAAATACCCGTACGCAGCAGGGCGGCCATACACGCCGCCCGACGCGCCGCTGGAAGATTTCAGGGCGTTGCACAAAAAACTCGGCATCGGCCGGGCCGTCATCGTCAATGCCAGTGTGCACGGCAACGATAACCGCGTCGCGCTCGACGCCATCGCTGTGAGTAATGGGACTTTTCGCGCGGTCGCCAACATCGACGACACGATTACCGAGCGCGGCCTGCGCGAGCTGCACGAAGGCGGCTTCCGCGGCTGCCGTTTCAATTTCGTGCGCCATCTCGGCGGCGTACCTGATATGGCGGTGTTCCACCGCATCGTCGCGATGGTGGCGCCACTGGGCTGGCATATCGACCTGCATTTCGATGCGATCGACCTGCCGGAATACGCCGACCTGCTGGCAAAACTGCCGGTGCGCTACACCATCGATCATATGGGACGGGTCAAGGCTGCTGACGGGCTCGATCAGCTGCCGTTCCGGACACTGATCGACCTGATGCGACGTGACGAGAATTGCTGGGTCAAGGTTTGCGGCTGCGAGCGCGTGTCGTCGGGCGGGCCGCCGTTTCACGACGCGGTGCCGTTCGCGCGCCGCATCATCGCGACCGCGCCCGACCGCGTGATCTGGGGAACTGACTGGCCGCATCCGAACGTCAAGGTGATGCCGAACGACGGCGATCTGGTCGACCTCATTCCTTTGTTCGCTCCGGAGCCGGAACTGCAGCAGAAGATACTGGTCGACAATCCCGCGCGGCTGTTTGAATTCTGATGGATCAACAATGACAGGCAAGGGCTTTGGTTTGAGCGGCCGTTGCGCCTCGATAGGGGGGATAATTGCGTTGGCAGCCGTGCTGCTGATGCCGCAGATCGCGCACGCCCAGAATTACCCGAACCGTCCGGTACGGTTGATCCTGCCGTTCGGCCCGGGCGGCGTTGCCGACGTCACCGCGCGGATCGTCACCGAAAAACTCGGCGAAAAGCTCGGGCAGCGTTTCATCATCGAGAACATGCCGGGTGCCGGCGGCATCAATGCCGCGCGCGCCGTGCTGTCGTCGGCCGCCGACGGCTATACGCTGGCGCTGCTGAGCAACGGCACCGCGATTTCGGTTTCGCTGTTCAAGAATCTTCGCTTCGATCCGGTCACGGATTTCGTTCCGGTCTCGAGCATGGGCTATTTCGACTTCATCCTCGTCACCCAGGCCGGCTCGCCTTACCAGACATTGGCGGACCTGATCAGAGCGGCGAGGGAAAAGCCCGCCGCGCTCAATGTCGGCACCATCAATGTCGGCTCGACGCAAAACCTGTCGGCGCAATTGTTCAAATCGACCGCCGGCGTCGATGTCACCATCGTTCCCTTCCGCAGTTCGCCCGACGTCCTGATTGCGCTGCTGCGCGGCGATATCCAGATGGCGATCGAGAATTACACCGCGGTGCAGTCGCACATATCAGACAAGGCGGTGACGGCGGTGTCGTCCTCAGGTCTCGTCCGCACGTCGTTCCTGCCAGACGTACCGACCGTGAAGGAAGCCGGCGGCGGCGATTTCGAGGCACAATCCTGGAATGCGATCTTCGCGCCCAAGGGCACGCCGCCGGAGGTGATCAAGTCGCTCAATGCCGCCTTGCGCGAGGTGCTCGACGCCCCCGATTTGAAGAAGCGCGCGCTCGAACTCGGCATCGAGGCCAAGGGCAGCACGCCGGAAGAGATCCACCAGCGGCTGAAGGACGATATCGAGAAATGGGCTAAGGTGATCGAGCGGGCGGGCATCGAAAAGCAATAGCCTTAAACAACCAGCCGCATGCGAAAGAGGAAACAGCAATGACCAACGCAAACAAGACTGGCCTCGTGGTCACGGCGCATCCCGGCGATTTCGTCTGGCGCGCCGGCGGCGCGATCGCGCTGCACGCCAAAAAGGGTTATCGCATCAAGATCGCCTGCCTGTCGTTTGGCGAGCGCGGCGAGAGCCAGTTCGCCTGGAAGGAGACCAGTGCGACGCTGGAAAAGGTCAAGGCTGGCCGCCGCGACGAGGCGCAGCGCGCCGCCGAGATGCTCGGCGCCGAGATTGAATTCTTCGACGCTGGCGACTATCCGCTGCGCACCACCGAAGCCCATTTCGACCGCATGGTCGATATCTACCGCGAACTCAATCCGTCCTTCGTGCTGACCCACGCGCTGGAAGACCCCTATAATTTTGATCATCCCAATGCCGCGCATTTCGCCCAGGAGACCCGTGTCGTGGCGCAGGCGATGGGCCACAAGCCCGGCGCAAAGTACACCTACGCCGCGCCGCCGGTGTTCCTGTTCGAGCCGCACCAGCCCGAGATGTGCAATTTCAAGCCGCAAGTGATCCTTAACATCGACGAAGTCTGGGAGCAGAAGCGCAAGACCTTTGAAATCCTCGCCGCGCAGAAACATCTGTGGGCCTATTACGAGCGGGTCGCGCTGCAGCGGGGCATGCAGGGCGGCCGCAACTCGGGCAGGGCCATGACCTATGGCGAGGCCTATCAGCGGCTGTTCCCGATGGCGATAGAGGAACTGGTATGAAGACCGTCGTTGTCAATATCAAGCGAACGGACGCTGATCTCGTGACGCGTCTCGGCGCACTCGGCGTCGCCACCGCGCACGAGGCCTATGGCCGCTTCGGCCTGATGAAACCGTATCTGCGTCCGGTGTGGCCCGGGGCTGAGGCAGCCGGCACGGCGGTGACCGTGCTGGCGCAGCCCGGCGACAACTGGATGATCCATGTCGCGGTGGAGCAGTGCAAGCCCGGCGACATCCTGGTGGTCGGCTGCAGCGCCGACAATACCGACGGCATGTTCGGCGATTTGCTCGCGACATCGCTGATGGCGCGCGGTGTCCGCGGCCTCGTGATCGATGCCGGCGTCCGCGACGCCAGGGCGCTGCGCGAGATGGGCTTTCCGGTGTGGTCGAGGGCGATCTCGGCCAAGGGCACGGTCAAGGCGACGCTGGGCGCTGTCAACGTGCCCGTGGTCTGCGCCGGGATCAACGTGGTGCCGGGCGATGCGGTGGTCGCCGATGACGACGGCGTCGTCGTGATCCATCGCAGGGACGCTGCCGATGTCGTGGCCAAGGGCGAGAAACGCGTCGCCGACGAGGACGGCAAGCG
>JACDAG010000209.1 GCA_013695565.1 Bradyrhizobium sp. | reverse complement strand
GATGATCGCCACCGGCAGCGCGATCATCATCAAGCCGCCGACGATGGTGAACACCGATACCAGCTTGCCTAGAGCCGTGACCGGCACAACGTCGCCATAGCCGACGGTGCCGAGCGTCACGATCGCCCACCACATCGCCTGCGGAATGGTGCCGAATTTGTCGGGCTGCACCTTGTGCTCGATCGCGTAAAGCAAGGAAGCGAACAGCAGCACCGCGCCGGTCAGGATCACGACACAGCCGAACAGCGTGCGGCGCTCGGCGTGAAGCGCCGATAGCAGCGAGCGCAGCGCCGGCGAATAGCGCACCAGTTTGAGAAACGGCAGCATGCCGAACAGCACCAGCGCGTGGCGGTCGCCCGCGACCAGCGCGATCGCCGACGGCAGGAATGCCAGCAGGTCGATGACGCCAAGGCTGGAGCAGGCATATTCCAGCCGCGCCCTCGTCGGCGTCATGTCGCGCAGAGAATGGCCAGCCACGCTCCAGGTCCGCGCCAGATATTCCAGCGCGAACGCGATCACGGCGGCGATCTCGATGGTCGTGAACAGCCAGCCAAGTGTGGCGTCGAATTCGGGCACCGATGCGAAAATCATCGCCAGCACGTCGATGACGATGATGGCGACGATCAGCCGGGCGAAACGCGAGCCGAGCGAATGCGGCAGGTGATCCTGTTCGAGCAGCTCGTAGAGCCGGTCCCGCAAATCCGGGTCGCCGACGGCGCGCTTACCCGGAACATTTGCCACCGTGGGTGATCCCCTTACGCGCCGGCCGGTTCTTAACCAGACATGGCCTTTTCGATCGCCGACAGCGCCGCATCCGCATTGGCCCCATCAGGCCCGCCGGCCTGCGCCATGTCGGGCCGTCCGCCACCGCCCTTGCCGCCGAGCGTTGCCGCGGCGATCTTGACGAGATCGACCGCGCTGAAGCGCGACGTCAGATCGGCGGTGACGCCGACCACCACGCCGGCCTTGCCATCCTCGGTGACGCCGACGATCGCAACCACACCGGAGCCGATCTGCTTTTTTCCGTCATCGACGAGGCTCTTGAGGTCCTTGGTCTCGACGCCCTGCACCGCCCGCGCCAGCAGCTTGACGTTGCCGACTTCGCGCACGCCGCTGGCCGCGGCCGCGCCATTGCCTCCACCGCCGCCCATCGCAAGCTTCTTGCGCGCATCCGACAGGTCGCGCTCGAGCTTCTTGCGCTCTTCCATCAGCGCCGCAATGCGCCCCGGCATTTCCTCGACCGAGGTGCGCAATTCGCCTGCTGCGTTCTTCGCAAGCTGCATGGTATCGTTGGCAAGCTTTCGCGCATGACGTCCGGTCAATGCCTCAATGCGGCGGACGCCGGATGCCACCGCGCTTTCGCCGGTCACGGTAATCAGCCCGATATCGCCGGTGCGCTTGACATGCGTGCCGCCGCACAATTCCACCGACCAGCCGAGCGCGTTCTGGCCCTGGTCGCGGGCCTGCTTGCCCATCGACACCACGCGCACCTCGTCACCATATTTTTCGCCGAACAGTGCGCGCGCGCCAGCTTCGCGGGCGTCGTCCACCGCCATCAGCCGCGTGGTGACCTCGTCATTTTCCAGCACCACCTCGTTGGCGATATCTTCGATCCGGCTAAGTTCTTCCGCAGTGATCGGCTTTTGATGCACGAAGTCGAAGCGCAAGCGATCCGGCGCCACCAGCGAGCCGCGCTGGGCGATGTGATCGCCGAGCACCTGGCGCAGCGCCTCGTGCAGCAAATGCGTCGCCGAGTGATGCGCCCGGATCGACGAACGCCTGGAATGATCGACTTCGAGCTGCAAAGCCGTTCCAACCTTCAGCGTGCCCTGCTCCACCGTACCGATGTGTACGAAGAGATCGCCGACCCGCTTCTGCGTGTCGGTGACGCGGAACTTGACGCCGGCGCCAATCATCAGGCCGGTGTCGCCGACCTGGCCGCCGGACTCCGCGTAAAACGGCGTCTGGTTCAGGACGATTGAACCGGTCTCGCCGGCCTTGAGGCTGTCGGCATCCTTTCCGTCCTTGACGACAGCGGAGACCACACCCTCGGCGCTCTCGGTTTCATAGCCGAGGAATTCGGTGGCGCCGAGCTTTTCGCGCAGCGGAAACCAGATGTTCTCGCTGGCGGTATCGCCAGAACCGGACCACGACGCCCGCGCCTTCACTTTCTGCTTTTCCATCGCATCGGTGAACGACGCGATATCGACGCCGATGCCGCGCGATTTGAGCGCGTCCTGGGTGAGGTCGAGCGGAAAACCATAGGTGTCGTACAGCGTGAACGCGGTATCGCCATCGAACATGTCGCCCTTCTTCAGCGAACTGCTCTTCTCGTCGAGAATCGACAGGCCGCGCTCCAGCGTCTTGCGGAAGCGCGTTTCTTCCAGCCGCAGCGTTTCCTCGATCAGCTTTTCGCCCCGCACCAGATCCGGATAGGCCTGCCCCATCTCGCGCACCAGTGCGGGGACCACGCGGTGCATCAAGGGTTCGCGCGCGCCGAGCAACTGCCCGTGGCGCATCGCGCGACGCATGATCCGGCGCAGCACATAGCCGCGGCCCTCGTTCGAGGGCAGCACGCCGTCGGCAATCAGGAACGACGATGCGCGCAGATGATCCGCGATGACGCGGAACGACGCCACGGTCTGCTCGTCTGGTCCGTGCCCCAGCGCGGACGCGGTAGCATCGATCAGGTGACGGAACAGATCGGTTTCGAAGACGCTCTCGACACCCTGCAGGATGCAGGCCATGCGCTCCAGCCCGAGGCCGGTGTCGATCGAGGGACGCGGCAGCGGCACGCGCTCCTCCTTCGTCACCTGATCGAACTGCATGAAGACCAGGTTCCAGAATTCGAGGAAGCGATCGCCATCCTCTTCCGGGCTGCCGGGAGGACCGCCCCAGATGTGCTCGCCGCGGTCGATGAAGATCTCCGAGCAGG
>JACDAG010000180.1 GCA_013695565.1 Bradyrhizobium sp. | reverse complement strand
CCCCTCATTTGTAAGGACGATGTGCCGAGATTTGCCGCCCTTGGAATCCGGAACGGCCACCGTGCCGACGTCCGGGTTTAAGTCCGAAACAACCATCTTGCTCAATTCGCTATACCGGGCGCCGGTCTGCAGAGCGCCCTCGACGAGCCGTCGAAATTCGGGAAGCTCATTTGATTGCTGCGCAGCATTCAGTAACCGCTGCGATTCCGCGACTGTCAGGTAGCGAATGCGTGCCGATTCCACGCCCTTGAATGGTGTAACTCGCCGCCATGCGGAGTCCGAGAGTACTTTGCCATCGCGCCATGCGAAATTTAGGGCTCCCTTGAGAATTTTCAGGATGCGGTTTGCCGTCGACTTCCGGCGGCGCACGCCGTCGTCGCTGTTGTCCACAAGTTTAAATCGCGGCTCGCAACCTTCTTTGGCTCGCAACCGAATCGGCTTTTTCGCAAGGTCGTTGTGCCACTTCTTAAGCTGGTCTTTGGTAAGTGCCTGGACTTCGACGCCGCCCAGGTCCGGGAGGATGTGAGCGTTGATGCTGTAGCGGGCAGAGACGGCGGACTTGCGCTCGGTCTCCAGGAATTCGAGATAGGTCCGCATGACGTCCGCGACGGTAAGGGGGCCTGTCTTGCCGGCGGCGTCATGCGCTCGCTCGACCGAACGCTGCCGCGCCTTCTTTATCGCTTGATCGTAATTGATGATCTTGATGCCGTCGGCGTCCGAGAAGTCGTCGGCCTCGCCGATCAACTCCGTCGTATATTCTCGATTGCCGAGATAGTGGCGCGCGCCCCATTTGCCTGGCCCGCTGAGCGGCTTTCGGTAGCTGAGGTGAAGCCCATGCTCCAGCGCTCGGAAGTAGGGCTTGCCGCTCGGCTTCAGCGCACTGCGGGCTGTTCTGCCGTCCAGCAATGCATCTTTAACACGTCGCGCCATAAGACAGTCCTTTCGGGGATGCAACGGTCGATATCCAACAAGAGTCTAATATACACCCCTGATCGTCAATGGACCTGTGCAGGCGGCCATGCAAGTTATGCCCATTCTCATAGGGTTAGATTGATTGTATGTGGACGGGTGTGGACGGATAAGAGGCCCTATATGGGCGGCCTCAAGGTGATCGAGCACGACAAATAGCCAAAGCAGAACATGCCCCTGCATCGCGACATCCATTGGATCGGCCGGCAATGGGCTGTCACGGGCCACGGGATGCAGTTGATCGACCAGAAGCTGAAGGGCTTCTTCGATGTCGAGGCCTCCCGGTTGTGGGAGGAGACGCTGATCGAAACTTTGCGCGCCAAGGAATGGCTCAATGCCGCTGACTTCGACAATGGGCTTGAGGTTGCGCGGAAGCGATTTCCGGCCGGCGGTGTAACGCCGTCGCCGCCGGTCGCATCGGCGGCTCCGCCAGTCGCATCGATCGTACCATCCCCTGCCGCTGCGTCCATCGCATCAATTAAGCTGCGTCCCCAGGTCGCAAAGCTTGAAGTGCCCAGGCCACGGAAGATCGATCCAGTTGCGTCGCCTGTCGCGCTGCAGCCGCCTGCGATTGCAACACCCGAGCCCGAGGCGGCGCAACGCGAGCCGCCACCGTTCCACATGCTGTTTTCAGGCTACGCGAAATTCATTCGCCCCTGGCGCGTCCGGATGAAAAAATGACGGGTATTCTGCCGGTTTGCCTCGGTCGCGATAGCCAGATAATACGGCCCGGCGCCAGCAACCGACCTCGAATCGAACCGGAAGGCATTTTGACGGATGCGCATTCTCTGCACCAATGACGACGGCATCCACGCTCCCGGCCTGAAGGTCGTCGAACAGATCGCCCGTGCGCTGTCCGACGACGTCTGGATCGTGGCGCCCGAACTCGATCAATCCGGCGTCTCGCATTCGCTGTCGCTGAACGATCCGTTGCGCCTGCGCGAAGTCACGCCGCGCCATTTCGCGGTGCGGGGCACGCCGACCGATTGCGTGATCATGGGCGCGCGCCACATCCTCGGCGAGAAGCTGCCGGATCTCGTGCTGTCCGGCGTCAACAAGGGCCGCAACGTCGCCGAAGACGTGGTCTATTCCGGCACCATCGCCGGCGCGCTGGAAGGCACCATCCTGGGCATCCCGTCATTCGCGCTGAGCCAGGAATTTTCCATCGACACGCGTCACGCGCCGCTGTGGGACACCGCGGTGAAATTCGGTCCGGATATCGTGCGCAAGGTGATCGACGCCGGTATCCCGAAGAACACCGTGATCAACGTCAACTTTCCCGCTTGCATGCCCGACCAGGTCAAGGGCATCCGCGTGACGCGGCAGGGCAAGCGCAATCTCGGCTTCCTGAAAGTCGACGAGCGGCATGACGGCCGCGGCAATCCCTATTTCTGGATCGGCTTCGAACGCGCCGCGATGCTGGACACGCCGGCCGAAGGCACCGATCTCGCCGCCCTTGCCGCGCGCTACGTCTCGGTAACGCCGCTGCGGCTTGATCGCACCGACGAAGCGTTTTCGGACGCGCTGACGACGACGTTGAAGTAGGCGAGCCGTAAACACCGGCGTCATACCCGCGAAGGCGGGTATCCAGTACGCCGCGGCTTCTCGATTTGATTACTGACGTCTCTTGGAATACTGGATCATCCGCCTTCGCGGATGATGACGGGCAGGGTGTTTGGTTAGGCAGGGTGTTTGGTGAGAGTGTGCCCTAAGCCGCCGCACTCTTCAGGGCGCTGTTGATCATCTGCGCCAGCGTTTCGAGCTGGAATGGCTTCTGCAGCGCCGGGCGATCGCGGTATTCCTCGGGCAGGCCCGACGAGCCATAGCCGGTCGCGAAGATGAAGGGGCGGTTGCGCGCCTTGATCAGTTCGGCCACCGGCGTGATCACCTTGCCGTTGACGTTGACGTCGAGGATGGCGAGATCGAAGTCGGCCGATTGGGCGAGCTTGACGGCTTCGCCGATTTCGCCGGCTTCGGCGGCGACGCTGTAGCCGAGCTCTTCGAGCATGTCGGCGACCATCATCCGGATCATGACCTCGTCTTCGACGAGAAACACTGAACAGCCCTGCGGCCGCGTCGCCATCATGATGGAATCCTTGCCCTTCCCAGCTTCGAGGTTCGCAAATAACGCCAGTTGGCGCAATGACAACATGGATCGGCTGGGGCCCGCGGCCCGCCCCGAGGAGCCTGCTTTGCCGGGGCTCTAACGTCGATCAGGAACTGCGGTTCCATGCCTGGAACCTGATTTTTGGGCAAATTGTTCCTTAAAGCTCTGGTGACTATTGCTTCCCGTTCCGGCCGAAGCACTAGATGAATGGTCAGGCCCGTACCCTCCCGAGTCGCCGATGTCCCAAGAACCGCCCGAAAAGATGATGTTCCAACTCAGCCTGCGGCGGCGGGGGATCAGCGATCAGACCATCCTGCGCACCATGGAAGAGGTGCCGCGCGAGCTGTTCGTGACCGATGCCGACCGCGGCCATGCCTACCGCGACAGCGCGCTCGGCATCGCCTGCGGCCAGACCATCAGCCAGCCCTTCGTGGTCGCCTACATGACCGAGCAATTGCAGCTGCAAAAGCAGCATCGGGTGCTCGAGATCGGTACCGGCTCCGGTTATCAGGCCGCGGTCCTGTCGCGGCTTTGCCGGCACGTGCTCACCATCGAGCGCTACCGGACCCTGGCGGACAGCGCGCGTAGCCGGCTCGAAAAGCTCGGCTACGACAATATCGAGGTCCTGCTCGGCGACGGTTTCGACATCCCGGCAGGCGGCGGGGATTTCGACCGCATCATCGTGACCGCGGCGATGGAGCAAATCCCCGAAAAGCTGCAGGCGCGGCTGGAGCCCGGCGGCATCGTGATCGCACCGGTCGGACCGCACCAGGGTGTCCAGACGCTGACGCGCGTTACCAGGACCGAAGCCGGCTTCGACCGCAAGTCGCTGGTCGATGTGCGCTTCGTGCCGGCGCTGCCGGGAATTGCCCGCGAACTGTAGAATTCGGATTGGCGGTTCCCGCCAACATCTTATTTGAAGGGTTAAGCGCTTATTTACTCCGGACGTGTTTACTCAAAAGAGTATTTTGTTGCGTACCAGTGAGTAACCATGTCCCGTGTCGCCGAGTTACTTCGCTCGCGTCGCATGCCGCAGATCGCGGTGCTGGCGCTGATGTCGGTTGGTTTTGCCGGCTGCAGCGCCGATATGCAGACGCGCCTTTCGCAAAACACCTTATCCAACCCATTCAACTACCAGCCCGAAGCGACGGGCACGGTGCAGGCCGCACCTGCGCCGCAGGTCGAGCGTCGCGAGCTGCCGCAATATTCGCGGCCGCAATCCCAGCCGCAGTCGCAATACCAGTCATCCGCCTTGCCGCCGCCGCCCGTCGTGACACCAGCGCGTTCCTATCCGGTCGCCAACAATGGCGTGTCGGGAGGAGGGCGCGGGCTTTCGTCCTATGCCCCGCCGGGCCAACCCAAGCTTGAGACCACCGGAACGGTTGCGCCGCGCTCGGTCGCCGCCGCGCCCGGGCATGGTGGCACCACGATCATCGTCGGCACCAGCGACACGCTCGATCTCTTGGCGAAACGCTACAACGTTTCCGCGGCCGCTATCCTGCAGGCCAACGGCTACAAGGGACCGCGCACGCTGTCGCCCGGCCAGCAGCTGATCATTCCGCGCCAGACCGTTGCGGCTGCACCCGCGCCTTCCGTGGCACCGCCGGCCAGCAAGCCGGTCGCATCAGCGCCATCGAGCGTTCACATCGTCAATCGCGGCGACACGCTGATGAGCATTGCACGCCGGAACAACATCCCGGTGGCGAATCTCGCCAAGGCCAACAATCTCGACACCTCGGCCAAGCTCAGCCTCGGCATGAAGCTCAACGTGCCCGGCGCGAAGACCGCCACAGCACCGGTGGCGCAGCCTGTCGTGCCCGTGCAGCAGGTCGCCGCCGTTGCGGCGCCCGCCGCCAAACCGGGCATGCCTGCCGCGCAAAAGGAAAGCGCGCGCCTGGCGCAGGCGACGGCCAATGTCGAGGAGAAGCCGGTCGTTACGGAAGCGCCGGCGGTCAAGCCCAGCGAAGCGACCGGCGCGTTGCCGACCTTCCGCTGGCCAGTGCGCGGCAAGGTGATCACCACCTACGGCGCCAAGACCAATGGCAAATCGAACGACGGCATCAATCTGGCGGTGCCGGAAGGCACCCCGGTGAAGGCCGCCGAAGATGGCGTCGTCGCTTACTCGGGCAATGAATTGAAGGGTTACGGCAATCTCGTTCTGGTTCGGCACTCCAACGGTTACGTCACCGCATATGCCCATGCGAGTGAGCTGATGGTGAAGCGCGGCGACACGAT
>JACDAG010000114.1 GCA_013695565.1 Bradyrhizobium sp. | reverse complement strand
AAAGCCATTGCGCAGGGAATGTCGGATGTTCTCCGCTGCCCTGTATGCTCATGTGCGCACTTTCTTGTGCACATTGCACATGAGATCGCGGGTGCAGCGCGCATCCGGCATTCCCTGCGCCCTCTGAATTGGAGGGCGGGAAGTTTCTGGCAAAGCTCGGGCGCATTGAGCCGCGAGAATGCGAAGTTGTGCCGTCATTGCGACCCGTTGGCTCGCAATGACGGTAGCAGTTAACGGATCACTAAAATTGTAACGGTCTCGATAGGTTAACGTTTACGATACGTCTTAAGCCGCAGAGAACTCCTTGTCAGTAAGCTCTGCGAAAGGTCATCACCGCAGGGCTCTGGGGTTCCATGTCAGCTTTAGCCAACAAGACTTCGTCCAAACGCCGGTTGCTGCTGGCGTCGGACCGGAGCGATAAAAGCAGCGAACTCGCCGGCATTCTTCAGTCGGTCGGCCAGGTCGATCAGATCGCCACCACGGACATCCCCGATACGCCGGCGCGCGATCTCTCCGGCATCGTGGTCGATATCAATCTGCGCTCGTCCGAAAGCGTGCAGCTGGTGCGCAACAAGCTGCGCACGGAGGCCTACCGCGAAATGCCGCGGCTGTTCGTGCTGGCGGACGCGCTGCATCACGGCTCGATGCAGGCCTGGGCGCTCGGCGCCACCGATACGATCGCGCGGCCGTTCGACGCGCAGGGCATCCTGCAGCGCATTCGCGCCGCCTTCCCCGACGACAGTTCATATAACGAGACCGATCGCGGCAAGGCCCTGAACCGCGGCGTCGAAGCCGCCCACGGCGTCATGGTCAAGATATTCGAACGGCTGCCGGCCGGCGTGCCGCTGAAATTCAGCGACATCGTCGAAGCCGAAAACAAGATCCTCAAGGCCATCAAGCACACCTCGCTGCGGGAATGGCTGACCACCGTCGGCTGCCACCACACCGGCAGCTATCAGCATTGCCTGTTTGTGACCGGCTTTGCGGTCTCGTTCGCGCAGCATCTCGGTATGCGCGAGGACGACCAGCGCCGTCTCGCCCGTGCTGCACTGTTGCACGACGTCGGCAAGGCGTTCGTCCCGGTTGCAATCCTCGACAAGCCGGATCCGCTGTCTCCGGATGAAATGCACGAGATACGCCAGCATCCGCGGCGCGGCTATGAGGCGCTGTCGGCGCAGGGCGGTTTCCCGCCGGAAATGCTCGACGTGGTGCTGCACCACCATGAATTCCTCGACGGCACCGGCTATCCCGACGGCCTCTCCGGCAAGGAGATCAGCGACATCGTGCGGCTGACGACGATCGTGGACATCTACGCCGCGTTGGTCGAGAAGCGCGCCTACCGGCTGCAGTTCACCCACGTCAAGGCGTTCGGGCTGATGGAAGAGATGGGCGACAAGCTCGATCAGCATCTGCTGCAGGCATTCCGCCCGATCGCGTTTGGATATGGCTGAGGGCTAGCCCCCTCCGCGTCATTGCGAGCGAAGCGAAGCAATCCATTCGCGCAGCGAAGGAAGTGTGGATTGCTTCGTCGCTACGCTCCCTTGCACAAACGCCTTTTTGTTGCAGGCAATGACGGAGCCTCACCCCAGCATCTTGCGCAGTTCCGCCTTCGCCACCTTCTCCAGAGTCGAGCGCGGCATCTCGTCGACGAAAATGATCTCGCGCGGCACCTTGAAGTCGGCCAGTGACTTGCGGCAGGCGGCCATCACGGTGTCAAGCAGATCGGCGGGTGCAGCGGCAACGCCTGCCAGCGGAATGATGAAGACGACCGGCACCTCGTCGAGCATCGGGTGCTTTTTAGCGACCACCGCGGCCTCGCGCACGCCGGGCACGACAGCCACCACCTGTTCGATCTCGGACGCCGCGACGTTCTCGCCGCCGACCTTCAGCATGTCCTTGGCGCGGTCGCCGAACTTGATGAAACCGTTCTCGAGCAGCGTGACCCGGTCGCCGGTGATGAAATAGCCGTGCTCGTCAAAGCTCTCGCGCGTGGCCTTCTCGTTGTGCAGGTATTCGGCGAACAACGACAGGCCGGGAATGCCCTTGATCAGGAG
>JACDAG010000099.1 GCA_013695565.1 Bradyrhizobium sp. | reverse complement strand
GGCACGATATGCCCGGCCTTGATGCGGTCGATATAGGTCGGGATCGCGATGATGCCGTGGGAATCATGCCCGGCGAGATTGGCGTTGACGCAGCCGACGGCGACCGCGCTGGCTTCTTCATCCGATGCGCCGGCGGCCCTGAGCAGCGCCGCACCGATAGTTGTGAGACGGTCGGCCTGGACGATCGGCATGGGGTTTCCTCACGGCATGCCCGCGCGAAACAGCGGGTCTTGTTTGTTGGCGTCGCCATGGTCTCAAAGCGGTGGCTGGAGAGCAAGGGCAGAATATCCGTACTGGCATGCCCGTCCGGCGGTCTTGCCCCCGCTCGGATTTCATCTGACGAAAATTGGAGACCTCCCGCAGCAGGAATTGGCCGTCGGAAGCATCCCGGCCAACATGGCTGATAAATCGTCAACGGAACCGTAGTTCTTCGGAGGGCGGCCCGGCGAAAATTGGTCCGGCATTTACTCTGAATCGCAACTTCCGGGCGCCAATAACGTCCATTTAGGCGTCTCCCGCGCATAAATTGCGCGGGGGCAGGCCCGAATGGCCTGCTGGGAGCTCGAGAGCCTTGAAGACCAGTATCGCGCGTACCTTTGCAGCGTTGAATGCGACCAACGAAGCGATCCTGTACGCAAAATCGCCGGAAGAGCTGTACGAAAAGGTCTGCGAAGCCGCGTTTGCCAGCGGGGACTTCCTGGCGACGGCTGTCTTCCTGCTGGAGCCGGATACCAATCTGCTGCGGTTTGCGGCCGGGTTCGGCGAAGACACCGCAAGGCTGCGCAGCATCGATATTTCGATCGCACCGGATACCCCCGAAGGCGCGGGCGTTTGCGGGCAGGCTTTTCGCGATCAGAAGCTATGTATCAGCAACGACTACCTCAACGACACGCATTCGATGGCCTGGCGCCGGGGTGCAGCCGCCGGACAGGTCGGCGCGGCGGCAGGTCTGCCGCTGACCTGCAACGGCCGCAGCGTCGGCGTATTCCTCGTCACCCGGCGCGAAACCGGGTCGATCGATGCCCCGACCGTTGCGCTGCTCGAGCGCATGTCGGCGAACCTGTCATTCGCCCTCGACAATTTCGATCATGAAGCCTCGCGCAAGGATGGCGAGCGCGCGATGCGGCGGCTGAACCGGATGTTCGGCGCCATCAGCGCGACCAATGAAGCGATCCTGCGCGCCAAGACCGAACAGGAACTTTACCAGCGGGTGTGCGACGCCGCCTTCTACAGCGGAAAGTCGGTCGCCACGGTGGTCCTGTTGTCAGAGTCGAGCTCGACCTGGCTGAAGCCCGCGGCCGGCACCGGCGAAAGCCTCGATCTCTTGACCCGGACCCGCTTCTCGATCGATGCCGACAATGATTACGGCAAGGGAGTTGCCGGCCAGGCATTCCGGACCCAGCGACCCAGCGTCAACCACGACATCACGCAGAGCCGCACGTGGCAGCAGGCCGGAGCAGAGGCCGGCGTCGTCGCCTGCGTCGCCGTGCCCCTGATCAAATCAGGACAAAGCGTCGGCGTCGTGATGTTCTTTGTCGGCAAATCATGGGCGGCGGATGAGGAGATCATCGCGCTGCTGGCAGGGATCGGGGAAAACGTCTCCTTCGCGCTCGACAATTTCGAGCGTGCGAACGCCAAGGCGAAAGCCGACGAACAGAAAGAGCGGTTGACGCGGATGTTCGCGGCGCTCAGCGCCACCAACGAAGCCATCATGCGGGCCAAGTCGCGCGCCGAAATGTTCGACCTGGCGTGCACCGCCGCCGCGCAGGGTGGCAGGTTCAATTCGACCAGCATCCTTCTGGTCAGGCCCGACAGCGATTCCTTCGATATGGTTGCCTCGGCCGGGCCGACGGCGGACAACGCCCGTCGTCTGAAGGTTTCGACCAGCACGGCTGTTCCGGAAGGCCGCGGTGTCTGCGGGACCGCGTTCCGTTCCCGGCAGGCCTGCATCAACAATGATTTCCTGGCGGGCCCGCGAAACAACGCGTTCGATCAGGTCATCAACAATGACGGCGCCAAGTCCGGCGCTGCGTTTCCGCTGTGGGCCGACGGGCGCATCGCCGGCGTGATGCTGTTCATTTCCTCCGAGATCGACACCTTTACCGCGGAATTTGCCGAGCTGCTGCAGCGGCTGGCCGACAACGTGTCCTTTGCGCTCGAAAGTTTCGATCGCGCCGACGAGAAGGCGAAGACCGAGCAGCAGAAGGAGCGGTTGACGCGGATGTTCGCGGCGCTCGGCGCCACCAACGAAGCGATCATGCGGGCGAAGTCGAGAACCGAGCTGTTCGAACTGGTCTGCGACGCCGCGACCGTCGGCGGCAATTTTACCTCGACCACCATCGTTCTGGAGCGGCCCGGCGCCGAGTTCCTGGAGAATGTTGCCGCCGCTGGACCCGATCGGGAACGCGCCAGCAAGGTGCAATTGTCGGCCGACGCCGCGCGCCCGGAAGGACAAGGCATCACCGGCAACGCGTTCCGCACGCGGCAGCCTAGCATCAGCAACGATTACCTGGCCGATTTCGGCACCTCGGCGCATTTCTACGCTGTGGTACGCGACAGCGGGACCCGTTCGGGTGCGGCATTGCCGCTGCTGAAAGACGACAACGCGATCGGCGTAATTGTGTTCCTCTCCAGCGAGCTCGGCGCGTTCAGTCCCGAATTGATCGGGCTGTTGCAGCGCCTGGCGGAGAATATCTCGTTCGCGCTCGATAATTTCGATCGCGCCGACGAGAGGACGAGGAGCGAGCACCAGAAGGAGAGCCTGACGCGCATGCTCGCCGCGCTCAGCGCGACCAATGAGGCGATCGTTCGGGCGGGATCGCGCAACGAACTGTATCAACTGGTGTGCGAGGCGGCGGCGACCGGCGGCAGGTTCACCTCGACCACCGTCGCGCTGGCGAAGCCCGGCAGCGATTTCATGGACATCGTGGCCTTTGCCGGTCCGACCGGCGCGAGCGCCAGCCAAGTCACCCTGTCGATCAGCGAAGCGCATCCGGCAGGGCGCGGCGTCTGCGGGATCGCGTTCCGCTCGTGTCAGCCCTGCTTGTTCAACGACTATCTCGCCGATCCGCGGGCCGTGGCGTTCCACGACAAGGCCCGCCAGGACGGCGCCAGATCAGGCGCCGGCTTTCCGCTCTTCATTCGGGGGCAGGTGGTGGGCGTCATGCTCTACGTGTCCCTGGCAAAGGATGCGTTCACGCCCGATTTCGCCGAACTGCTGCAGCGGCTCGCCGACAACGTGTCGTTCGCGCTGGAGACATTCGAGCGTGCCGACGAGAAGGCGAAGACCGAGGACCAGAAGGAGCGCCTGACGCGCATGCTCGCGGCGCTGAGCGCGACCAATGAAGCGATCGTGCGGGCAAGTTCGCGCAGCGAGCTGTTCGATCTGGTGTGCCAGGCCACCGCTGATGGCGGCAAGTTCACCGCCACCTCAATCGGCCTGATAAAATCCGACAGCGATTTTCTGGACATCGTCGCGGCCGCCGGACCGACCGCCGCCAGTTCGCGCGAGGCGTGGGTGTCGGCCAATGAGGCCTATCCGGAAGGACGCGGGTCGAGCGGCATCGCGATGCGTTCGGGCAAGCCCTGCATCATCAACGATTACCTCGCCGATCCGCGCAGCGAGGCGTTTCATGCCCGCGCGCTCAGGGATGGCACACGCGCCGGCGCGGCCTTCCCGCTGTTCGCGCGGGGGCTGGTCGTCGGCGTCATGATTTTCGTGGCGATCGAGAAAGATACATTCACGCCGGAATTTACCGAATTGCTGCAGCGGCTCACCGACAACGTATCGTTGGCGCTGGAGAATTTTGACCGTGCCGACGAAAAAACCAAGGCCGATGAGCGGATCGAATACCTTGCCTCGCACGACAGCCTGACCAACCTGCCGAACCGGGAGATGTTCAACGGCCTGCTGCGCCGGACCATCGACGCCGCGGCGCGCTACCAGCGATCGTTTGCGGTGCTGTTCATCGATCTCGACAGGTTCAAGGTCATCAACGATTCGCTCGGCCATGACGCCGGCGACATGTTGCTGGTGGAAATCGGCGGCCGGCTGCGCAACGCGCTGCGTTCGAGCGACGTCGTCGCCCGGCTCGGCGGCGATGAGTTCGTCGTCATCCTGGAAGAAGCCGCCGAACGTCACGAGGTCGAACGCATCGCCGGCGAATTGTTGTCCGTGCTCAGCCAGCCGCTGCAATTGAGCGGCCACGAGTGTCACACCACGGCTTCGATCGGCATTGCGATGTATCCCGCCGATGGCGCCGACATGCTGACGCTGACCAAGAATGCCGACATGGCGATGTATCTCGCCAAGGAAGACGGCAAGAACGGCTTCCGGTTCTTCACCAAGGAGATCAAGTCGCAGTCGATCGAACGCCTGACGCTGGAATCGGCACTTCGCCGCGCGCTGGAACGCGACCAGTTTTCGTTGCACTATCAGCCCAAGGTCGATATGGCGAGCGGACAGATCACCGGCGTCGAGGCGCTGTTGCGCTGGAACCATCCCGAACTCGGCATGGTGTCGCCGGGGCAATTCATCCCGCTGGCGGAAGAGACCGGGCTGATCGTGCCGATCGGCCGCTGGGTGCTGGAGGAAGCCTGCGCGCAGAACATGGCCTGGCAACGCCGCGGCCTGCGTCCGGTAACGATGGCGGTCAATCTGTCGCCACGGCAGTTCGCCGATGCCAATTTGTTGCACGATGTCGACGAGGCGCTGCTGGCGAGCGGCATGTCGCCGGTGCTGCTGCAGCTCGAAGTCACCGAAAGCATGGTGATGCGGAACGTGTCGCGCGCCATCAAGGTGCTCGACGCGATCCAGAGTCGCGGCATCCGCCTTGCGATCGACGATTTCGGAACCGGCTATTCTTCGATGTCGCTGATGAAGCAGTTCCCGATCGACACCATCAAGATCGACCGTTCCTT
>JACDAG010000071.1 GCA_013695565.1 Bradyrhizobium sp. | reverse complement strand
GTTGCGGTCGCAGGCGATCAGCCGGCTGTTGGCAATGGCGACGCGGTGGGTATAGCGGGACAGATAGGCCAGCACGGCCTGTGGCCCGCCGAACGGACGCTTGGCATAGACCACCCATTCGGCCCGGCGTAGCGGAGCCAGATACGCGGCGAACGCCTGCGGGTCCGCGAGAGCGACGTGATTGCCGAAGAACTTCAGGTGGCCGGCCTGGTGCGCGGCGAGCAGCCTCTCCAGAAACAACCGGCGGAACAGACGCGAGAGCACGCGCACCGGCAGGAAAAAGCCGGGACGGCACGCCACCCAGCGCTCGCCATCCATTGAGATGCCGCCGCCCGGCACGATCATGTGGACGTGCGGATGATGGGTCATCGCCGAACCCCAGGTATGGAGGACCGAGGTGATGCCGACGCGGGCTCCGAGGTGCTTGGGGTCGGCCGCGATGGGGGTCAGGGTCTCGGCCGAGGCCTTGAACAGCAGGTCGTAGATCACGGCCTTGTTCTGGTAGGCGATATCGGCGATGGCCGCCGGCAGCGTGAACACCACGTGATAGTACGGCACCGGCAGCAGATCGGCCTCGCGCGCCGCCAGCCAGTCCTTTGCCGCCGCGCCCTGGCACTTCGGGCAATGCCGGTTGCGGCAAGAATTGTACGAGATCTGGCTGTAAGCGCACTCCTCACAGCGTGCGACATGGCCGCCGAGCGCGGCCGTGCGGCAGCTCTCGATCGCCGACATCACCTTCAATTGGCCGAGGCTGACATGGCCGGCATTGGCCCGGCGCCATGCCGGGCTGTGGCCGCGGAAGATGTCCGCGACCTCCAGCGATTGACGCGACACGTGCCGCGCTTCAGGCGGGCGGCTCAGTGCCCTCCTTGAGTTTGCTCGTGATGCGATCGAGCGGGCTCATGATCTCCCGGATGGTCTTGGTGGCAACACGCGTATAGAGCGCTGTGGTGTCGAGCTTGGCGTGCCCCAACAAGACCTGGATCACCCTGATATCGGTGTTCTGTTCCAGCAGATGCGTCGCAAAGCTGTGACGAAGGGTGTGCGGGGACACCGGCTTGTCGATCTCGGCCATCTGGGTCGCGGTATCGCAGGCGCGCCTGAGCTGGCGCGCCGTCATTGGGCTGACCGGGTTCATTCCGGGAAACAGCCAACCCTGTGGGCGTGCTGCCTTGTACCAGGCGCGCAACAGCTCAAGCAGATGCGGCGAAAGCATCACGTAGCGATCTTTATTGCCCTTGCCCTGTTCGATCCGAATCACCATGCGTTTGCTGTCGATGTCGGATACCTTCAGCGCAACCACCTCGGACACGCGCAATCCGGCCCCATAGGCCACACTCAATGCCGTCTTGTATTTGAGCCCCGGTGCCGCATCGAGAAAACGCGCGACTTCCTCCGGGCTCAGAACCACCGGCAGATTGCGTGGCTCGTGGACAAACTGGGTGTGGTTCACGATATCGGCGCGCCCAAGCGTGACCCTGAAAAAGAACCGCAGCGTCGAGACACTTTGGTTAAGGGTCGGAACGCCGGCGCCACTCGTTGCCAGATGAAGCTGATAGCGGCGCACGTCTTCGAAGCTCGCCGTGTCGGGCGATCGGCCGAGGAAGGCAGCGAAGTTCTTGACCCGCTGCACGTAGTCATGTTGGGTCTTCGGTGCGAATTTGCGGATCGTCATGTCTTCGATCATGCGCTGCCGCAGCGGGCTTATGGCCTTATCGGTCATGGGGGATGCTCCTGTCTGGAGTGAGGGTTGCAATTCCTCATCTTCAGACAGGACGCGCCTGTTATCTCTCCCCACCCCGCGCATTTGGCGGGGGAGCCCTACCGCGCGAGCGGTTTAGTCCGTTGGCACTTAGCGGACATGCCGATCAAAACGGCTGATGTCCGTTTTCGGGGGCCAAGGGACCGTTGGTTGGGACTAGATTGTTCTTCGCTTACGTATCTGGACGATGTTGCTGGAGGCTTTGGCTCGCAGTAATGTTGCCCACGCCTCCATGAGATTTCGGCGCTTGTCCAATGCATCGCTACGGCGGTAAGCCTGCTCCGCCTTGCCGCCAATCAATGCGCCAGCGCCGTTTCTATTAACTCGCGGGTGAAGCTAGAAACGTTGCCAGCCCAATCGCGGAAGCTGGAGCGGAACCCATGAACCGTCGCGCTCTCAATCTTCATGCGGCGCAGCATCATTTCCATCGCTATGTTGGATAGCGGCTTGCCGCGAACCTGACCCGGAAACACGAAATCTCCGGTCTGTAGTTTTGTCATTTGCCTGAGGATCGAGACGGCACGAGCGGACAACGGCACCCAATGCTCGCGGCCGGCCTTCATCCGGTTGGCAGGCAGGGTCCAAATTTTAATGGAGGCGATTGTTCGCCCTCCGCACCCCTTGAGGGACTTCACGATGGGAGGATTTCTCGTTCATCGCAGCCGTGATCGGTTGCTGAAGGCACGTGACCTGTTCACCAGCCCGGCCTACGTGGTGATCAAGGCGGCGTACGCGTTCAACTAGACCACCGCCATCAATCAGCTCTGGCAGACGAACCAAACTGGCTGGAACGTCGCGCCCAATTCTCAGCGGAATCATCACTACTTCCGGTTCACCCATGCTGCTCATGAAACTGAACGGGCCAGCCGTAGCGCCTCAATAATGCACTTGTTCATCGGTGCTGGGAGCTGGGGTTAGAACGTTGATTTTTGATCATCGAGATATCCTTTGCTTACCGACAACCACTCATTCAGCTTCGACCAGCGCCGCCGGCCCGACACGTTCTTCACCGCGATTGCGACGGCTTTTTTCTGACCAACCAGAACGACCAGCCGCTTGCCACGCGTGACGCCGGTGTAAAGCAGGTTTCGCTGCAGCATCGTGTAATGCTGAGTAAGAAGCGGGATCACAACGGCGGGATATTCCGAGCCCTGACTTTTATGAATGGTCACGGCATAAGCGGGGACCAGCGTGTCGAGTTCGCCGAAATCATACACGACTGAGCGACCGTCGAAATTCGCGCTCAATTCGCTGGTATTGGAATCGACATCCTTGATGTAGCCGATATCGCCATTGTAGACTTCCTTGTCGTAGTCGTTCTCGATCTGCATGACCTTGTCGCCGGGCGCAAAGGTCCAGCCGAAGCGTTCAACTTTTCGTTCACCTGCGGGATTTAAAACCTTTTGCAGTTCGACGTTGAGAGAACGGGCGCCAACGCCACCACGGTTCATCGGGCACAGCACCTGAACGTCACGGATGGGATCGAGACCGAAGCGCTGAGGGATCCGCGTCTTTACCAGCTCTATGATCCGCTGGACCGCGGTTTCCGGATCGTCAGCCTGCACAAAATAGAAGTCGCTGTCGACCTCGGGCTTGGAGAGATCTGGGATCGAGCCTTGGTTGATCTTGTGCGCACTGGTGATGATCCGACTTTGCGCCGCTTGGCGGAACACCTCGGTGAGACGGACGACGGCGATTGCGCTGGACGAAATAACGTCAGCCAGGACCTGGCCGGGGCCGACGGATGGAAGCTGATCAATGTCACCGACGATCAGTAGCGCAGCATTATCCGGAACCGCTTTCATCAGCGCCTGCATTAGCATGACGTCGACCATTGAAGTTTCGTCGACGACGAGCA
>JACDAG010000057.1 GCA_013695565.1 Bradyrhizobium sp. | reverse complement strand
CTGCCAGACGTTGAGACCGAGATGGTGATGATAGCGGCCGGAGGACAGGAAGGCGGCGCCGTTGCGCTGGCGCGTCGGATCGAAGCCGATGGCGCCGCGGTAAAAACCCTCGGCCTGCGCCAGATCGCCGACGCGCAGATGGACGTGCCCGATGCGCAAGCCCTCCGGCGCGCGGGCATAGTCGCTGGTGCGCGTATCGGTGAGCGCGACGAGACCGTCGATATCGAGCTGGTCGCTCCCCATCGTCACCGTGCCGTCGCTCCACTGCCACAGCGAGGGATCGCGATCGGCATAGACCTCGATGCCGTTGCCCTCGGGATCGTCGAGATAGACCGACTCGCTGACGCGGTGATCGGCGAAGCCGGACATCGGTACGCGATGGATCGCCGCATTGACCAGCCAGCGCGCGAGATCCTTGCGCGTCGGCATCAGGAACGCCGTGTGGTAGAGCCCGGCCGCGCCGCGGGCTTCGTTCGCGGCGTCGGGGCGCGCCTCGAGCACCAGCAGCTTGACCCCGCCCGCACCAAGCGTGGCGCCCGTGGCCGAGCGCTCCATCATGGTAAGGCCGAGCACGTCGCGGTAAAAATCCGCCACGAGGTCGAGCTTGCGGACCCGGAGCGTCACCATGCCGATCCGCATCGGCGTGCGGTTGGCGAAGGTCGGCCCTCCCCCACTGCCGCCTTCCTCGGCGCGTGCGGCGGCAGCCGCCGCCGCGAATGAGGAGACGCCGGCGAGATGCAGCAGGGTGCGGCGGGTCAGATCGAGGTTCATGGTGCGCGTGTTGCCTGGGTTGCAATGGACTGCCGACGGTTTATCATATTTTCGATTTCCTGCAGCGCGCCATGGCGCCCGTTTCGATCACATGTCCGTCGGTTCAAATCGCTCGATAGATCCCGTGCTCGAATTGCCGATAGGCCACCAGAGCCTGCTTGTCGGCGAAGGGCAGGATCTGCATCATGATCACGCCCGCGATCCGCTTTTTCGGATCGATCCAGTAATAGGTGTTGAACAGGCCGGCCCAGGTCAGGCTGCCTGCCGCGCGGCCGTCCCGGACCGGATCGACATTGATCATGTGGCCAAGCCCCCAGCGCAGATGCACACCTGGGAAGAAATCCACGTCGTTCGAAAGCGCGGGGTTAGCCGTCTTGAGAATTCCCGCCTCGATGTTGCCGATCTGGTTGGTCGACATCATTGCCACGGTATCCGGCCGCAGGATGTTTGCACGGCGTAAACTTCCGCCATTCAGCAACGCCTGCAGCAGCGTCAGATAGTCCGGCGCAGTCGAATAGATGCCGCCACCGCCGGAAAAGGTAGTGGGCGGAGCGAGCTTCTCGAACGGTTTTGCGATCAGCTTTCCGTTTGTGTCGCGCACATGCAGGCTGGCCTGACGCGCACGCTGCTTCTCGGCGATGACAAAGCTGGTGTCGTTCATGCCGAGCGGGCCGGTGATGTTTTCCGCAAAATAGCGATCGAGACTTTGTCCGCTGGCGATCTCGACCAGCTGGCCGACATTGTCGATGCTGCCGCCATAGGCCCATTTCATCCCCGGCTCGAACATCAGCGGCCGGCGCGGCAGCGCCGGATCGGCCCGTGCCGCCTTGAGATAACGAAGGACGTTCGGATCCCACAGCGGATAGCTGAAGCCGGATGTGTGCGTCAGCAGGTTGCGCAGCGTGATCGGCTTGTGCGCCGGCCGCAGCTGCGGAACGCCTTTCGCATCGAATCCGGCAAGCACCTGTGGCGCGGCGAGCGTCGGATCGATATTGGCCGCCGGCTCATCGAGCTTCAGTTTACCGCGCTCGACCAGTTGCAGCGCGGCCACCGAGGTCAGCAGCTTGACCATCGAGGCGATGCGGAAGATCGTATCCGATGACATCGGCGTTGCGGCTGCGACGTTGCGCGTGCCGAACGCGCCCTGATAGACCACCGAAGTTTCGTTCGCGGCCATCGCGACACGCCGGGTATTTCCTTCGCGGCAACCTTCGCCTGCAGCGCGGCGTCGATCGCCTCGCTTTGAACTGGCTTGCGGAGAGGCGCGGCAAAGCCGGCGGCAGGAAGCAGGCTCGCCGCCGCAAGCCCCGCGCTCCGCAACAATGCATCACGCCGACTGAGCAACCCTGCCATTCGTGGTCCCGAATCCCGTTGGCGAGATTCGGTTATACTAGTCGCTTCGGAACCGTTGACGCCAGTGGGCTAACCCGGCGCGGTATCGCCGCTCCGGGTCAGGCCTATTTCCACTTCGCCAGATAGAAGCGCGGCAGTTCGTCCGAATAGGGTGTGAAGTCGAGCTGCTTCGAATAGCCGTAGGTCGTGACATAGGTGTGCAGCGGGGTGAAGTAGGCTTGCGCGGTGATGCGCTGGATCACGGCCGAATAGGCCTTGTTGCGCGCTTCAGCATCATTGGTCGATCCGCCCTCGATCAGCCATTTCTGCACGTCCGGATCGCGCGCATAGTCGTCGGCGCCGCCGTCAAAGAAGTTCGGCAGGAAGGCCGAGACGTCGTTGATGGAATAGCTGCCCCAGGTACCGAGATAGGCGCGCAGCTCCCCCGCCTTCGCGCGCTGGATCAGCGCGCCGACCTGGAGCTGGTTGAGCTTGGCGCGGATGCCGACCGCCATCAGATAGTTCTGAATCGCAGAGCCCCATTGCGGCAATATATAGCTGGCCAGATCAACTTCGAAGCCATCCGGATAGCCGGCTTCGCTGAGCAGCTGCTTCGCCTTGGCGGGATTGTAGTCGTAAAGCGTCGCGGCCTCGCCGTTGCAGCCGAATTGAGTCGGGAAGCAGGGAGCTCCCGGAACGCGGCTTCCGCCGGTGACGAGCTTGTCGGCGATCGTCTGCCGGTCGATCGCGTGCCAGATCGCCTGGCGCACCTTGAGCTTGGTCAAAGGATTGTCGGCGCCGGTGCGGCCGGCGGCGTCAAGCACGAGATAGCCTACCCGCATCGACTCCTTGCGCACGGCCGCCAGATTCGGAAACTTGTTGACGCTATCGAACTGGTCGGGGTTCAGATTCCAGATCCAGTCCGCACGACCGGAGAGCAGTTCGGTCATTTCGGTGGCGGCATCCGGCACGAAGCGCACGCTCATCTTCTTGATCGCGGCTTTACCCTTGGGGCTGCCGGCCCAATAATCCTCGAAACGCTCGAAGTCGATGGAGACGCCCGACTCGACCTTGGTCATCTTGTAGGGGCCGGTGCCGACCGGCGCCTTGGCATAGGCTTCCGCACCGACCTTCTCGCGATAGGCCTTGGGGTAGATCGGCACGACCATGGCGAAATAATCCAGCGCCGCGGGCGTCGGCCGCTTCAGCTTGACGCGGACCGACAGGTCGCCGGTTTTCTCCGCCTTTTCAATCCAGTTGTAGTTCGCGGGCGTCGACACCTTGCTCGCGGGATCGGATATGAGATTGAGCGTGTAGACGACGTCATCGGCGGTGAACGCGCTGCCGTCGTGGAATTTGACGCCGGGCCGGAGCGTAAACTCGATCGTGGTCGTATCCGGCAGCTTCCACTCGGTGGCGAGCAGCGGCTCGACCTTGAAGGTTTCGGGGTTGCGGTAGACCAACCCGTCCCAGCCCTGGTGGTGCATCACCACGCCGGTGCGCTCGTTGTTATAGTAGGGGTCGATGTTCGACAGCGCGGCGCGCATCGTGATCCGCAACGTGTCGGCGGATTTCTGCGCCGCAACGGGAGTAGCGCCGACGCCGAGCAGTGCCGTCGCAAGGATTGCCGCACCGAGCTTGTTTTGCAGACGCATATTCCCCTCCTTGTTGTTGATGCTTTCCGAACCGCTGAAATGCATGCCTATGCCAGATGGCACTCTACCATTCCCTGGGGGGCGCGGACCATGGGCGTTGGTGCCACACTGCGGCAGCGTTCAACGGCGATGCCGCAGCGCGGGTTGAACCGGCAGCCCGGGGGGATGTTGGCGGGATCCGGCATGGCGTCGCCGAGGCCGATATCGGGCACGCCGAGGCCCGGCTCCGGCGTCAGCACGCTTTGCAGCAACGCCTGCGTGTAGGGATGGCCCGGCGCACGAAACAGTGCGTCGGTTTCGTTGCGCTCGACGATCCGGCCGAGATACATCACCGCGACTTCGCTCGCGACATGCTCCACGACCGCGAGATTGTGGCTGATGAAAAGATAGGTCAGCCCGAGATCGCGGCGCAGATCGGACAGCAGATTGAGGATTTGCGCCTGCACCGAAACGTCGAGCGCGCTGGTCGGTTCATCGCAGATCACGATCCGCGGCTCCAGCACCAGTGCGCGTGCAATCGCCGCACGCTGGCGCTGCCCGCCGGAGAGTTGCGCCGGCATCCGCTCGCCCATCGCGGCCGAAAGCCCGACGCGTTCGAGAATTTGCGCCACCCGGCGGTCGATTTCGGCGCGCGTGACAGTGCCTTGCGCGGCCAATGGCAGCGCGACGATGTCCTTGATGCGGTGGCGCGGATTGAGCGAGGCGAACGGATCCTGGAACACGGGCTGGATCAGCCGGGCGCGCGCCTTGCGGTCGAGGTCGAACAGGCGCTTGCCATCGACCAGCACGGTCCCCGCCGTCGGCTTGAGCAGCCCGAGGATCAGCCGCGCCAGCGTCGATTTTCCGCAGCCGGACTCGCCGACGATGCCGAGCACGCTGCCGGCCGGTACGCTAAAGGTGACATCGTCGACCGCGATCACGCGTTTTTCCGCCGCGAACAACCCGGCATTGACCCGGAACTCGCACCGCAGGTTCTGGACTTCGATCGCGACGCTCATGCGGGCTGCGGCTCCGAGAATTCCGGTGCGAGCCGGCAAAGATAGTCGTGCGTGCTGCCTTCCTGCCGGCGCGGGATCTCACG
>JACDAG010000043.1 GCA_013695565.1 Bradyrhizobium sp. | reverse complement strand
GTGGCAGCAATGGTCGCCAAACTGGCAGTTCGATGATGCCTGCTTCGAGCGGACGGCGGCAGCGTTCGACAACCCCGATTATGTCGATGTGGTGATCCACAGCTACCGGCATCGCTACGGTCTTGCCGAAAGCGACCCGCAATATGCCGATCTGCAACGCCGGCTGGCGGCGCAGCCCGCCATTATGGTGCCGACGATTACGCTGGACGGAGACGGGGATGGTGTGAGCCCGGCTACCGACGGCAGCCGGAGTGCGCCGAAATTCGCCGGCCGCCGGGTGCATCGTGTCGTGCCGCGCGCGGGTCATAATCTGCCGCAGGAAGCGCCCGAGGCGTTTGCGGCGGCCGTGTTGGAATTGGTCAAGGCGTAGGCAAGCACGATGTCCGATTCTGTCGACCGCCGGCGTCGGCTCATTCTCGGCGCGGCCCTATCGGGAGTAGCGGCGAAGGCGTTTGCCCAAGGCGAACCGCCGGCGCGCCCGGTGCGCGCGCCGTCGTCAAAGCGGCTGGAGCCGCTGCGCCAGGTCGATGCCGGCGTGCTCAAGATCGCCTATTACGAGGAAGGCCCCGCGGATGGTCCGGTCGCGATCCTCCTGCACGGCTTTCCCTACGACATCCACAGTTATGTCGATGTCGCGCCGCAACTCGCCGCCCAGGGCTGCCGCGTCATCGTTCCCTATTTGCGCGGCTTCGGTACCACGCGCTTTCGCGAGCCTGCGACCTTGCGCTCGGGCGAGCAGGCGGCGATCGGTGCCGATGTGCTGGCGCTGATGAATGCGCTTGGGATCAAGCGCGCGGTCTTCGCCGGCCATAATTGGGGTGGGCGCGCGGCCAGTGTCGCTGCCGTGCTATGGCCGGAGCGTTGCGCGGGTCTCGTGACGGTGAACTCCTATCTGATCCAGGATATCTCCCGCGCGATGGTGCCGATCAGCCCGCAATATGAAGTTGCACTCTGGTACGAATATTATTTCCAGATCGAGCGCGGGCGTGCCGGGCTTGCCGCCAACCGGCGCGAGATCGCAAGGATCCTGTGGGACCAGTGGTCGCCGGATTGGGATTTCGACGACGCCATATTCGAGCGCACCGCGCGCGCCTACGACAACCCCGACTATGTCGACGTCGTGATCCATAGCTATCGGCATCGCTTCGGTCTTGCCGCCGGCGATCCCAGATATTCCGACCTGCAGCGCCGGCTGGCGTCGATGCCTCCGATCACCGTGCCGTCGATCACGCTCGACGGCGATGCGGATGGTGTGTTGCCCGCAAGCGACGGCCGCGCCACCGCCTCGAAATTCACTGGCCGCCGCGTGCATCGCATCGTGCCGGGCGCAGGCCATAATCTGCCGCAGGAAGCGCCGGAAGCCTTTGCCGCCGCCGTGATGGAGATGGTCAAGGCTTAGGTCGACGCTTAGGTCGACACTTGGGTCAATACTTGGGTCGACTTTGCCGCATGGTCACGCGCGTCGAAAACCTTCATCCTGTTGCAAAAGCAAAAGAATTTTCACGGGGCGGAATTCGATGGCGAAACGTTTTGTCGTGCTCGCGATATGGTTTGCTCTTGCCTGCGCGATCGCGCCGGCCTCGATCGAGAAGGCATCGGCCGAGGAATTTCCGAGCCGCCCGATCACCTGGGTCGTACCGTTCGCGCCGGGCGGAATCACCGACACCACCTCCCGCATCGTCGCCGAGGAAATGGCGAAGACGCTCGGCCAAACCGTGTTGATCGATAACCGCGGCGGCGCCGGCGGCACCGTTGGCACCGAGCAGGTGGCACGCGCCAAGCCGGACGGCTACACCATGATCTACGGCACCCAGGGCACCATGGCGGCCAATGTCACGCTGCGGAAGGAGCTGTCCTACGATCCGCTCAAGAGTTTCCTACCGGTACATCTGGTCGGCGAAAGTCCGAACCTGTTCGTGGCGTTTGAAGGCGCCCCGTACAAAACGGTGCCGGAGTTCATCGCCTATGCCAAGGCCAATCCGGGCAAGGTGACCTTCAGCTCATCGGGCGTCGGCACCGCAACGCATCTGGTCGCGGAGCTATTCAAGACCGTGACCGGCATCGAGATGCTGCATGTGCCGTATAAAGGCAGCGCGCCGGCGCTGAACGATTTGATCGCCGGCCGTCTCGATGTGATGTTCGACTATCCGGTTTCGGTCGGCCCGCATGTTGAAGCCGGCAAGCTCAAGGTGCTGGCCACGACAGCGCCGGAGCGCCTGCGCGCGTTTCCGAATGCGCCGACCATGGCCGAACTCGGCCTGACGGAGATGACCACGCAAAGCTGGTCGTGCATCATGGTGCCGGCGGGAACGCCGGCGGCCATCGTCGACCGGCTGGCGGCGGCAGCGCATGCCGCGCTGACCTCGGAGCGCGTGCGCACGCATTTCGAAAGGGTTGGCACCCGTCCGATGCTGCTGCAAAAGGCCGAGATGATCCCGTTCATTGAACAGGAGATCAAGCGCTGGGGCGACGTGATCGAACGGGCGAAGCTGGAGAAGCAGTAGAGCATGATCCGGAAAAGTCGGTACCGGCTTTCCGTAGAGATCATGCTCAAGAAATAGAACTCAGTCCCGCCGCGGGCTGATCTTCCAGGTCGCGGCCAGCATCAGTGCGGTCATGGCACCGCTGATGATTGCGGCAACCGGGATGGTGACTGCGAGGATCGCCGTCGCGGCCCAACCAATTGAACAGAACGCTTCTGCAAATGTCGCGATGCGCGACGAAGTCTGGCGGCGCCGGAACTGGCTGCGTTTGGCCTGGACACGGAACCAGAGCTGGATCGCCGCCGCCGACACCGTCGCGATGATGACGAAAATGGCGGTGACCGCCGCTTGCATCGGCGATGCAATGGCCAGTGCCGCAATCAGTGGTGCGAAGATCGTGGCAATGGCGATCATCACCACCTCGACCTTGGCGCGGATCACGCTGCCGGGTGGCATCGGTGCGGTCGCCACCAAATCGGCGGCGTCCTCGCCCGAAATCGTCAACCAGGCCAGGCCACCGGCGAGCTGGCCGGCCGCCATGACGATCACGGGCGTAATCAGAACGGTCGCGGCCGAACTGTCGGAGAAGCTGCGCCACAGCATCAAGGCCGGCGGCACCAGATAAAGCAGTTGCATCAGGCTCTGCGACACTAGCCAGGGATCACGCCGCAGCAGCAAAAACTCCTTCCAGCGCAGCGCGGATTGCCGCGAGCCTCGGCGAAAGGGTGCGGCTCGCGAGCCGCGACGGGTTATCGTTGCCGTCGCCGAGGCGCTGACGACGGTGCCGGCAAATTTCGGCGAGAACACCGCCATGACGCCGCCAAGCAGCACGAGGCTGCCGGCCAGGAGAAGCGACAGCATTTCGCCATCGCCGATCGCTGCGCGCGCCGGCCACCACAGCGGACTGTCGAAATCGGGCGCGTAGGCAGCTGCGGCGTCCGAGGTCAGCACCGCGAACCGCGACAGCGTGCCATAGGAAAGGATCGCCGCGACCTGAAGCGCGATGACGAAACCGGCGCCGATGATGGCAGCGAGGATTTGCGCGGCAAGCCGTGTCCGGCTCGGGCCGATCAGACGAAACAGCAACACCGTGATCGCGATCGCCACCGCCGCGGCCGACAGGCCGATGGCGATGACGACGCCGAACGCGGAAAGCCACCTCAGGCCTCCGGCGATCATGAGAACGTCGACGAAGGGGCTGGACAACAGCAACGCCATCGCTGTGACCGACAGCGCGATCGCTGCGATCCGGACCGAGAAGATGTTGTTGAGCCTGACCGGCGACGACATGATCAGATCGAGATCGGCGCGCGCGTAAAATACCCGCGTCACCGATTCGATCGCCTGCGACAGCATCAGGGCCCAGGCCAGGAAGATGGTCGCTGACACGACGATCAGCGTGGATTTATCGAGCGGGGCCTGCAAGTCCGCAAAGCGGCCGATCACCGCATAGGCCGGCAGGTGCAGGAATGCGGCAAGCACGAGCAGGCCGATCACGGCGCGCGTTCGCTTTTTCCGCGCGCCGGTCATCATGGCGAGCCACTCGCGCCATGCCAGCCGGATCTCGTGCCGGGCAAACCAGGTGAGGGCTGTCGCCGAACTCATGCGGCGGCTGCCTCGGTGTCGACCAGCGCGATGAACATGTCTTCGAGGCTGGTATCGTTGCGGCCGTTCTGCAGGCGCAACTCGGTAAGCGTGCCTTCGGCGACTAGCCGGCCCTTGGCGATGACGCCGATCCTGTCAGCCATCCGTTCGGCGACTTCCAGAATATGCGTTGTCATGATGACGGTGCAGCCGGCCTGGACGCGCGCCTGCAGCAATCCCTTGACGTGACGCGCCGACAGCGCGTCAAGGCCGGTGAGAGGTTCGTCGAGGATAATCAGGCGGGGGTCGTGGACCAGCGCGCCCGCCAACGCCACCTTCTGGCGTATGCCCTTGGAAAATCCTTCGCAGCGCTCGTGCAGATGGGGCTCGAGTCCGAGCGACACCAGAAGGTCCTGTGCCGAGGATTCGGCGACCCTGGGATCGATGCCCCAGAGGCCGGCGACGAATTCGAGATATTCCAGCGGGGTCAGCTTGTCATAAATCATCGGTTCGTCCGACACCCAGGCCATGATCTGCTTGGCGGCGACGGGATCGGCCAGCGCATCGATGCCTAATATAGAGACAGCACCGGCGTCGGGCCGCAGCAGGCCGGCGACCATCCGCAGCGTCGTGGTCTTGCCGGCGCCATTGGGGCCGAGCAGGGCATAGAATTCGCCGCGGCGGACGGTGAGATCGAGCGCATCGACCGCGGGACGGTCAAAACGCTTCGTTAACCCTCGCACCTGCAGTGCTGATACATCAGGAGGCATGATTTCGGGACGTTCCGGGTTCGCGTTCGGCCCGCGAACCATGGACCCAAGAACTTTCGGCGCGGTGAATCGAAGGCCCCAAATCGTGCCGATATGAGCGGCTTCCAAGGAGGCTTCCAAGGCAACTTCCGCCCTGCGGCATTTCTCCGCAATTGGTACTAGGCGCCGCAACCAGCGCTCTGTTGACAGTCGTCGGCGCTTTGGTCTCAATGGGACCGGACATAGGCGGCCTTCAGCGCTCGACACAAGAGCGCGAAGGCTGGATGCGATAAGGGTGATCAGTAGAATCACCAGGCATCCTGGGGGAGGGAAACGATGCTGGACTTCGTTCAGCAACTGGTGAGTGGCATCGCGCTTGGCTGCGTTTACGGCCTTATCGCGCTTGGGTTCGTGCTGGTCTACAAGGCCACCGAAGTCGTCAATTTCGCCCAGGGGGATTTGATGATGCTGGGCGGGTTCTTCGCCTTCACGTTCATCGGTATGCTCGGTCTCAATTATTGGCTCGGTTTCGCCGGCGCGGTCATCTGCATGGCGCTGTTCGGCATGCTTGCCGAGCGCGTGGTGGTGCGTCCGATCCTCGGCTATCCCCAATTTTCCATCATCATGGCGACCATCGGGCTGGGATATTTCCTGCGCTCCATCGCCGGCATGATCTGGGGCACTGATGACCTCAAGATCGAGACGCCGTTCAGCCAGGGCGTGCTGCGTATCGGCTCACTGGTACTGGCCTATGACAAGCTCTCGGTAATCGCCGCGACCATCATCCTTTGCGGGCTGCTGTATCTGTTCTTCAACCGCACCACGCTCGGCACCGCGATGCGCGCCAGTTCCGAGAACATGCTGGCCGCTTACTACATGGGCATTCCGGTCAAGCGCGTGGTGTCGATCGTCTGGGCGATCAGTGCGGCGGTTGCTACCGCGGCCGGCGTATTGCTGGCGCCGATCACCTTCATTCATTCCAACGTCGGTCTGGTGCTCGGATTGAAGGCGTTTCCCGCCGCCGTGCTTGGCGGGTTCGGTTCGATTCCGGGGGCGGTGGTCGGTGGCGTGCTGATCGGTGTGATCGAGAGCATGGCCGGCTTCTATCTGCCGCAAGGCTGGAAGGACGTCGCGCCCTACATCGTTCTCCTCGTGGTGTTGCTGCTCAAGCCTGAAGGCTTGTTCGGCGTGCACACGCGCAAGAAGGTTTAGGGGCAGCGATGCGGTTTCTGTTCAAGACCGACTATGAAGACGACATCCGGCTGGTCCCGCACTCGGGCTACGTCATTTCCTACGGTGTGCTGCTGGCGGTTCTGGCGATCGCGCCGTTCGTACTGTCGAGCTATATCGTCAGCCAGCTGGTGTTCGTCTGCATCTATGCCACCGTCGGCGTGGGACTGATGATCCTCACCGGCTTCACCGGTCAGGCCTCGCTCGGCCACGCCGCCTTTCTCGCCATCGGCGCTTATACGGCGGGATTTCTGCAGCAGTACAACGTGCCCTTTCCGGTGTATTTCCTCGCCGCGGGCCTTTTGACCGGCGCGATCGGCGCGATGGTTGGATTTCCGGCGCTGCGGCTGCAGGGCATCTATCTCGTGATCGCGACGATTTCCTTTGCCTTCATTGTCGAGGAAATCCTGGCGCGCTGGGAAAGCGTGACCCATGGCAATGAGGGTATGCGGGTCAAGACGATACAATTGCTCGGCACCGCGGTGCCGCGCGACAGTCCGGGCTTCTATTTCCTTTGTCTGGGCTTCCTGATCCTGACCATTCTCGGCACGCTCAATCTCCTGCGCTCGCCGACCGGCCGCGCTTTCGTCGCGATCCGCGACAGCGAGACGGCGGCAAGGAGCATGGGCGTCAACGTCTCGCTCTACAAGGTCAAGTCGTTCGCGATCAGCGCGGCGATCACCGGATTTGCGGGGGTTCTGTTCGCCCACAAGCTGTCGTTCATCAGCCCGGAAATGTTCACCCTGCAGCTCTCGATCGAATTCATCATCGTGATCCTGATCGGCGGCACGTTCAGCCTGCATGGCGCGGTGCTGGGCGCGATCTTCTTGGTCATGATCGATCCGTTCCTGACCTATTTGAAGGACGATGTGCCCGGCATGATCGCCGGCGTTGCCGCAACATTTGGCGCAGGTAAGGAAGCCGTGGCGCATATCAAGGACAATGCGGCGGCGGTCGCTTCCGCCAACGGCCTGAAGGGCGCGATCTATGGCTTGATTATCGTGCTGTTCGTGCTGTTCGAGCCGCTTGGGCTTTACGGGCGCTGGCTGAAGATCAAACTCTTCTTCCAGCTGTTCCCGCTCTACAAGCGCGCCACCTTCAAGCGGCAGAAAATCTATGTGAAGTCGGAGCGGAACCGATGAGCTACTTCCGTGCTGAAGATCTGTCGCTGCACTTCGGTGGCCTCAAGGCCGTGGATTCCGTCAGCTTCGCAGTGGAGAAGGGTGAGATCCTCTCGATCATCGGCCCTAACGGCGCCGGCAAGAGTTCGATCTTCAATCTGATCTCGCGCATCTATGCTCCGACCTCGGGCAGGATCTTCTTTGAGGATCAGGACATCACGAAGCAGCCGCCGTACGAAATCGCCGGCCTCGGCATCGCCCGTACCTTCCAGAACATCGAACTGTTCGAGAACGCGACCATGCTGAGCAATCTCCTGGTCGGCCGGCATCGCCACTCGACCACACAGCTGTGGCAGGAATTGCTGTTCCTGCCGAGCGTGCGCGCCCACGAAAAGGCCCATCGCCGCCGCGTCGAGCAGGTGATCGAGTTCCTGGATCTCGAAGTCTATCGCGACAAGCTGATCTCGGGCTTGCCCTACGGCGTCCGCAAGGTGATCGAACTGGCGCGCGCGCTATGTTCGGAGCCGAAACTGATCCTGCTCGACGAGCCTTCCTCCGGCCTGAACGTCGAGGAAACCGGCGACATGTCGTTCTGGATCCGCGACCTGAAAGCCGACCTCGGCGTCACCGTGCTGATGGTCGAGCATGACATGTCGCTGGTGAACCGGGTTTCGGATCGGGTGATTGCACTGAACTACGGCAAGGTGATCGCGATGGGGTCGCCTTCCGAGGTGCAGCGCCATCCCGACGTCGTCGCAGCCTATCTCGGCGCATGAGGATGATGCCATGAGCGCCACTGACATCATCCTGAAGCTCAGCAATATCGAGAGCTATTATGGGCCGATTCAGGCGATCCGCGGCATCAGCCTCGAAGTGCCGCGCGGCAAGATCGTCACGCTGCTCGGCGCCAACGGCGCCGGCAAGACCACGGTTCTCAAAACCATCTCCGGCATTCTCGATCCGCAAAAAGGCTCGATCGAATTTTTGGGCAAATCGCTCTTGCGCATGGAAGCCGACAAGATCGTGCGGCTTGGCCTCAGCCATGTGCCGGAGGGACGCGAGGTGTTCCCGTTCCTGACGGTGCGCGAAAACCTGATGATGGGCGCCTATCCGCGCAAGGACCGCGATGGCGTCGCGGAGGATCTCGAGCGGGTCTATGGCTATTTTCCGCGGTTGAAGGAGCGCATCAATCAGCCGGCGGGGCAGCTTTCCGGCGGCGAACAGCAGATGCTGGCGATCGGGCGCGCGCTGATGAACCGGCCGACGCTGTTGCTGCTGGATGAGCCCTCGCTCGGACTGTCGCCGATCCTGGTGAAGGAGATTTTCACCATCATCAAGCGCGTCAACGAGGAGCAGGGCATGTCGATCCTGCTGGTCGAGCAGAACGCCAAGGTGGCGCTGGAAACGGCGCATTTCGGCTACGTTCTGGAAATCGGCCGGGTGGTCATGAACGACAGCTGCGAGCGGCTGATGCATTCAAAGGACATCCAGGAATTCTATCTCGGCGCCAAGGAAGAAGGCGCCCGCGGCGAACGGCGCTGGAAAAAGAAGAAAACCTGGCGCTGAAGAACGTGGCTTTAAGGGTGAGTTGAGGCTAAATTCCAGCCCGCTTTGGAAAGCAAGACCGGTTAACGGCATCCAAAGCGGACGAAAGAGGGAGAAAACGAGCATGGCCAGACCGGCAGTGCTGACGGTCGCCGACACGATCGCGAAGAGCTTTCTAAAGTCCGTGGAAACCCGCGGAGACCGGCCGGCGATCCGTGAAAAGACATTCGGCATCTGGCAGCCCACCAGTTGGCGGCAGTGGCTGCAGATATCGAAGGATATCGCCTACGCCTTGCATGCCACTGGCTTCAAGCCCGGCGACGTTGCCTCGATCATCGCGAACGCGGTTCCCGAGTGGGTGTATGCCGATATGGGCATCCTCTGCGCCGGCGGCGTCTCGTCCGGGATCTATCCGACCGACTCGGCGGTCCAGGTCGAATATCTCATCAACGATTCCTCGACGCAGGTGATATTTGCCGAGGACGAGGAACAGCTCGACAAGATCCTGTCGTGCCGCGCGCGCTGCCCGACCTTGCAGAAGATCGTCGTGTTCGACATGGAAGGCCTCTCCGGCTTCATC
>JACDAG010000994.1 GCA_013695565.1 Bradyrhizobium sp. | reverse complement strand
GAAATTCCAGATACGTAGTCGCGCGGGCCGGATGATTTCCCAGGCCAAGCAGCACCGTGCCCAGCCTCGTCGTTGGCGCTGGATCGCGGTTGCTTCGCTTTTTGTACCGCTCTCCTTTGTCCTGGTTCAATGCGGCAAGGCGCCTAGCGCCGGCATGCTGGCCGCGAACGCGCACGCCACCACCGCGCACGCCACCAACGGTGACAGCTTCGAAGACCGCTTCCCGCAACCGCAATTCAGCGACCGTTTCCCGACCGCGAGCGAAAGTCTGGTGCAACGGCAAGTCGCGCTGGCCCCGCCGCAGCGCAAGTTGCGCACCGAGCCGGTCAGGGTTGCCTCGCTGAACCCGGCGCTGACCCTGCCGCGCCAAAACGAGCGCGAAGAGCTGACGACGCTGGTCAGCATGAAATCCTCCGCCTTCCCTTATTTCGGCTCCAATCCGCGCTCCGAGGCACCGTTCCTCAACATCGCCAAGGGTGACCGCAAGGGCCATCGCAGTTATGGCGGCCGGGTCTATTGGCAGGATGAGACCTACAACGACAGCCGCGTGCTGGTGCATGTCCCCGAGACCTTCGACGTCCGCAAGCCCGGCGTGATCGTGGTGTTCTTCCACGGCAATGGCGCGACGCTGGAACGCGACGTCCGCGACCGCCAATTGGTGCCGCAGCAGATTACGGATTCCGGCGTCAATGCCGTGCTGCTCGCGCCGCAGCTGGCGGTGAACGCCGCCGATTCCAGCGCCGGCAAGTTCTGGCAGCCCGGCGGTTTCAAACGCTTCATGGATGAGTCGGCGAGCCACCTCGCCCGCCTTACCGGCGATCCCAAGTCGGCGCAGGCGTTTGCCAATATGCCGATCGTCATCGTCGGCTATAGCGGTGGTTTCCTGCCGACCGCCTGGAGCCTCGACGTCGGCGGCGCGACCAACCGCGTCCGCGGCGTGTTCCTGCTCGATGCCGTCTATGGCGAATTGGACAAGTTCGCCAGCTGGATCGCCAACAACCGTTCCGGCTTCTTCGTCAGTTCCTATACCCGTTACACCAAGCGGCGTGACCAGGAACTGATCGAGATGCTGCGCGACAAGGGCATCACCGTCACCGAGAACATGGACGGGCCGCTGCGGCCCGGCAGTGTGGTGTTCGTGCAGACGCCCAATGGCGTCACCCATCGTGATTACGTGACGCAAGCCTGGACCGAACACCCGGTAAAGAACGTGCTGGTGAAGATGGCAGCTTCGCCGTCACTGACCAGGATCGCCAGCGCCCCATCGGCGGCGAACCGATAAACGGCCGCCTCAGCGATCGAAGCCATGTCGGCATGGCCGCTATATCCTTCCCATCATACCGCTGCCACCCGTGGATCGAATTGATGTTGATGGCCGAACGATTTCTGCCACGCCGCATTGTTCCGCACAGGCGCACGCCATAGGGTGCAGCCAATAGGGAATACAACTTCCGGGGATGAGACTTGCAAGAAGGCTTGTACAAGGTTGAATTTCATACTGTTCATGGAACCGGCACCGGCGTGGTTTACGCCGTCGCCGGCAAGCTTCGGGGTGGCAATTCGGCTTTCGCATTCATCGGCAATTACACCGACCGGGGCGACGGCATTCAGGTCAAGATAACAACCCAGCGCCACAACCCCGATCCCGCATTCAAGCCGCTGTTCGGGATCGACATGATCACGCTGACGCTGAAGGGAGCCGACAATGGCAGCATGCTCGACTTCGAAGGCACCGCGCTGCAATTGCCCGGCGTCACCTTCAAGGCGGTGCTGACGCGGATTTCGGATTAGAGCTGCTTCGGCCTGGTCAAGATCACCATCGTCAGCGCCAGCGCAACAAAGGCCGCCCCGACGTAACCCGTGGCGTAGAGGAATTCGTGCGCATAGAGCCAGCCACCGATCCCGATCCGGCACCGATTTCTTGATATTGCCCGATTGCAGGAGCCGAATCCCCTGCTATACCGCTGCTTCCCGCTTACCTGCGCTCGTTCGCAGGAGTGAGCTACAGGAGAGAACATGAGCGATGACAAGAACAAGCCCGCGTCTGGATTCGTTTTCGGACTCACGAATTTGAAACCCTCCGAACCCGAGCAGAAGGTCACCCTCACCTTCCCCGACGGTGCCAGCCGTCAATATCCCAAGGACATCACCGGGCTCGACATCGCCAAGGGCATCTCGCCGTCGCTGGCCAAGCGCACCGTGGCGATGGCGCTCGATGGCGTGGTCGCCGACCTCAATGATCCGATTTCGCAAGACGCGAAGCTTGAGCTGATCAACCGCGACGATCCCCGCGCGCTGGAATTGATCCGGCATGACGCCGCGCATGTACTCGCCGAAGCGGTGCAGTCGCTGTGGCCGGGCACGCAGGTCACCATCGGCCCCGTGATCGAGAACGGATTCTATTACGACTTCTTCCGCAACGAGCCGTTCACGCCGGAAGATTTCGCCGCGATCGAGAAGAAGATGCGCGAGATCGTCGCGCGCGACAAACCCTTCACCAGGGAAGTCTGGTCGCGCGAAAAGACCAAGCAGGTGTTCCGCGACAAGGGCGAAGCCTTCAAGGTCGAACTGGTCGACGCCATTCCCGGCGACGAGCCGATCAAGATCTATTACCAGGGTGACTGGTTCGATCTCTGCCGCGGGCCGCACATGACATCGACCGGCAAGGTCGGCAACGCGTTCAAGCTGATGAAGGTCGCCGGCGCCTATTGGCGCGGCGACAGCAACAACCCGATGCTGACGCGCATCTACGGCACGGCGTTTGCGAAACAGGAAGAACTCGACGCCTATTTGAAGCAGATCGAGGAGGCTGAGAAGCGCGACCACCGCAGGCTGGGCCGCGAGCTCGATCTGTTCCACTTCCAGGAGGAAGGGCCCGGCGTGGTGTTCTGGCACGCCAAAGGCTGGACGATCTTTCAGACGCTGCTCGCCTATATGCGCCGCCGCCTTGCCGGCGATTACGCCGAGGTCAACGCGCCGCAGATGCTCGACAAGTCGCTGTGGGAAACCTCGGGCCATTGGGAATGGTTTCGTGAAAACATGTTCGCGGCGCAATCGGCCGGCGACGAGGCCGAGGACAAGCGCTGGTTTGCGTTAAAGCCGATGAATTGCCCCGGCCATGTGCAGATTTTCAAGCACGGCCTCAAGAGCTATCGCGACCTGCCTTTGCGCCTCGCCGAATTCGGCGTGGTGCACCGCTACGAGCCGTCGGGCGCGATGCACGGGCTGATGCGCGTGCGCGGCTTCACCCAGGACGACGCGCATGTGTTCTGCACCGAGGCGCAGTTCACGGATGAATGCCTTAAGATCAACGACCTGATCCTGTCGACCTATTCCGATTTCGGCTTCGGCGACATCGTGGTGAAGCTTTCGACGCGGCCGGAGAAGCGCGTCGGCACCGACGCGATGTGGGATCACGCCGAACGCGTGATGGCGACAATGCTCTCGACGATCGAGGCGCAGTCCGGCGGCCGCATCAAAACCGCGATCAACCCCGGCGAAGGCGCGTTTTACGGCCCGAAATTCGAATACGTGTTGCGCGACGCGATCGGCCGCGACTGGCAGTGCGGCACCACGCAGGTGGACTTCAACCTGCCGGAACGTTTCGGCGCGTTCTACATCGATGCGGATGGGTCGAAGAAAGCGCCGGTCATGGTGCATCGCGCGATCTACGGTTCGGTAGAGCGATTCATCGCACAACTGATCGAACACTATGCCGGCAACTTCCCGCTCTGGCTGGCGCCGGTGCAGGCCGTCGTCACCACGATCACCTCTGAAGGCGATGAATACGCCAAGGTGGTTGCCGCCGCCGCGCGGCGCGCCGGACTGCGCGTCGAGATCGACCTGCGCAACGAGAAGATCAACTACAAGGTCCGCGAACATTCGCTGGCGAAGATCCCGGCACTGCTGGTGGTCGGCAAGAAGGAAGCCGAGAGCCATTCGGTTTCGATCCGCCGCCTCGGCAGTGAGGGGCAAACGGTGATGTCGACGGACGAGGCGATCGCAGCCTTGGTCGAGGAAGCGACCCCGCCGGACGTGAAGCGGGCAAGGCTCGATACCTGATGGCCGAAGAGCAGCAGCTTCCAGCTTTTCCGATCCGGGCTTACCAGCTGATCCCGGATCCCAATCAGCCGACGGTGGTGGCCCTGGCAATCGAAACCGACCAGGGCCACAGCCTGTTCCTGGCAACGCGGGAGATCCTGGAAGACCTCGGGAAAGACCTGCTGGAGCGGGCGGCGAAGATGCCGGCGAAGCGAGGGCCGTCGATTTAGAGCGTTTTCCAGCGAAGTGGACACCGGTTCGCGTCAAGAAACGCGTCAAATCAAAAATCCAGTGTCCCGTTCCGATTCAATCGGAACGGATAAAGGTTCTAGGCGGCCTTATTCTGCCCGATCTTGATCAGGGACTCGGCGGGAATGCCCAGTCCCTCGTGCAGTCGCCTGATCATATTGAGCGTGAGTTCGCGCCGACGATTGAGCACTTCGTGCACGCGATTGCGGCTGCCGATAAAAGGGATGAGATCGCGTGGCTGCAATCCGCTCTGTTCCATGTGGTACCTGATCGCTTCCACAGGGTCCGGCAGATCAAGCCGGTAATGTTTGCGCTCCCATGCCTCCACCAATGTCACCAGCACATCGAGCCGGTCGCCCTCGGGCGAATTGCGCTTCGCACTCATCAACCCCTCGATCTCCTTGAGCACGCGGCGATAGTCGCGATGGGATTTGATTGGTGCGATATCCATTACCGAATTCCTCAAATGCTTTGCGCATCGATGGCGTCGTATTGCCGATGAGTGCCAACAAACCTGATATAAACGACACGATAGGGATAGTTGATCCAGACCACGATACGATATTTGTTACCAGCAATGTTGAAGACGGCACGGCCGTCCTTGAGAATGCTGGCGCTACGAATGTCCCGCTTGACGTCCGCCGGCTTCGACCAGTCCGCCTGCCTTGCCTGACGAAACCATGCCCTGACCGGCTCGCGGGCGTCGGCAACATCCGCGCTTCGCCCGAGGAAGTTCTTGATCGTGCTGAGCGCTATCACTCTCACGACGGAAGTGTCGCATAGTCCCACCTTGGGACCAAGACCTTTAATCGGCGCACTCGACTACGCCTCGGTGCGAATCTATTCACAATCGGTCTAAAATGGCCTTCACCAGCCTCGTCGGCTTCCTATCTACAGGATATCCGGTCGCCAACCGTTCCAGCGAAAGCCCCCACATTGCCCGATGCCCTTGAACTCTTGAAAATCCGCCGCTCGGTCAAACCGCGCGAGATGAGCGGCCCCGGCCCCTCCGCCGGCGAAGTCGACACCATCCTGACCATCGGCGCGCGGGTGCCCGATCACGGCAAGCTGACGCCGTGGCGCTTCATCGTGTTCGAGGGCGATGCCCGTGCCCGCGCCGGCGACGTCATCGCAGCCGTGTTCGCGCGCAAGAATCCGGGAGCGCCGGCGGCCGATATCGAGACGGAGAAACGCCGGCTGATGGATGCGCCGCTGGTGATCGCGGTGGTGAGCTTTATCAAGCCGCACCCCAAGGTGCCGGCGTGGGAGCAGGAATTATCCGCCGGCGCCAGCGCCATGAACATCGTCACCGCGGCCACCGCGCTCGGCTACGGTGCCAACTGGCTCACCGGCTGGTTCGCGTTCGACCGCGACGTGCTCGACGGTCTCGGCGTGAAAGCCGATGAAAAACTCGCGGGCTTCATTCACATCGGCACGCCGTCAAAGCCTGCCGAGGATCGCCCGCGCCCGGCGCTGTCGGATATCGTGACGCGGTTTTAGGGACACGGGAACTGGTGATGGCTACCGCGCGACGACTTCGACCTCGCCGTCGACGCCGTTGACGACGTTGAACGGCCGCTCGAACACCTTGCCTTCGTTCTTCGCAATCGCACGGTATTCGCCTTCGGACAGCACCACGCGCGGAAACGCGCCGATCGATTCCTTGATGACGTCGCCGCCCGGCGTGATCACCGACCATGCGGTGTTGGCGAGCGCCTCGCCGCCCTTGTCGCTGACCAGTTTCAGCGTGATGACCGCGGCGCGATGGGTGACGATCACGTCGGTCAGTTTGCTGGCCTGCACGCGGATATCGGAGCGCACCACCGAATTGGCGTCGCCGTAATTCGAAATGATGTAGTAGGTGCCCTCCGGCAGCAGTGCGACGTCGCCTCCTGCGACGTTGGGCAGCAGCGATGTCCGCTCCGCGCCGTCGAACTGGCTGCCCTTGTAGATCGCGAACGATATCTGGTTCGGTGGAATCTTGGAGGTGCCGACGCGGCCTTCGATGCGCAACCCGCCGGCCGGAAGCACGAAGGATTCGCGATCGGTCTCCGATTTCAGGCTCACGGCTCGTACCGCGCTGACGAGGCCGAGTGCGACGTGAACGACATAATTGCCTGGCGGCAGCACGATGTTCGGGGTTGCACCGCGCTCCTCGCGGATCAGCTTGAAGGTGCCGGTGTCGTCGGGCTTGTCGGCGAACACGCGCCACACCAGTCCACTATTGATGACCGGCAGGTCCTTGCCGTAGCGCGCCGTCAATGACAGCACGGCCTGGCCGGCCGTCGAGGCCCCGGGCGGCGGTGCCGCCGGCGGAACGGTGGCAATCGACGGCGGCACGATCGTCGGCTGCGTCAACGTTGGCGGCAGGGCTGGCAGCGCGCCTGGCGGCGCCAGGTTCATCGCAGGGCCCGAGGGCGCATCCGGGATAGAGGACGGCGGCACCGGTGGCGGCCGATCGGAAAACATCTGGGCCGAAACCGGGCTCGGGGCCAGCAACGCCAGCACAAGCAAAAGTGACGGGAAAAGCCGCAATGTGCCCCCGTCCGCGCCGATACCGTTACCTCGCGAAGTCATGGCCATGCTTTTCACCGAAAACGCGGCAAATTCAAGCCTCCAGACAGGCTTCAGGCCCCTGTAGGGTTGGAACCGGCCCCGATTCCCAATGTTGATGCAGCGTTCGTGGTCCAGTCATTATCCCCGCCTAGGCCGCATCGGCCGGGCATAAACCATGCACATGGAATTGATGGGGGTGATTCTGGCAGGGCCGCGCCGCGGCGAATATGCTTGAGCCGCAGGAGAGTTCTTCGTGTTGGATAATTGGATGGGCCGCGGCCAAAAGGGCTCCGACGGCCATGACAAGGTAGGGCTGGGCAGTATCCGCCGGCCGGTGATCGGGCTGGCGCTGGGCGGCGGCGCCGCCCGCGGCTTCGCCCATATCGGTATTATCAAGTCCCTGGTTGCCCACGGTATCCTTCCCAATGTCGTAGTGGGAACGTCGATCGGTGCGGTGGTCGGCGGCGCCTACGCTTCCGGACAACTCGATAAGGTGGAGGAGTGGGCGCGCAATCTGCAGCCGCGAAATATCTTCGGCTATCTCGATATCCGGCTCAACGGCTCCGGCCTGATCGGAGGCGCCAAACTCGCCGCCGAACTCGAGGCGACGATAGGGCAGAGCCTGATCGAGGACCTGCCGGTCAAGTTCGCCACCGTCGCAACCGAAGTTCGCACCGGCCACGAGATCTGGCTGACCCATGGCCGCATGGTGGAAGCGATGCGTGCCTCCTATGCTTTGCCCGGGATTTTCTCACCGGTGCTGATCGGCGACCGCTGGCTGGTCGATGGAGCGCTGGTCAACCCGGTGCCGGTGTCGGCAGCACGCGCCCTCGGCGCGGAGATCGTGATCGCCGCCAATCTCTCCAGCGACGTCTTTACCCACGCGACGACGATCTATTCCCACGGCGCGGCGGCGGACCTGTCGGTCTCGCTCGCAGCGGACGCGGTGCCTGAAACCGAACCGCCAAAGCGCGGCTTGGGCAGATTTTTCTCGGCCGAACGCACCATGAAGCGGGAGTTCTTCGGCGGCGGCGGCCGACCGGGCATCTCCAGCGTCATGGTCGACGCCTTCAACATCATGCAGGACCGCATTACCCGCGCGCGGCTGGCCGGCGATCCGCCCGATCTTCTGATCTCGCCTCGCGTCGGCCAGATCGGCTGGTTCGATTTTCACCGCGCCGAAGATCTGATTGCCCATGGGGAACGCGCCGCCGAACGCGCGATCGATTCCATCCAGGAAGCGATCCACATTCTGGCGCCGCAAGCGAACAATGCCGGCGCCGCCGCCGACAAGCCCGCGAAAGAGAAGGAATAGAACTCAGGCGGTCTTGATGTAGTCGCGCAGGGCTTCCTGCTCGGACTCATATTCATGGACCCGGCGCTTGACGATGTCGCCGATCGAAATCAGCCCGACCACCTTGCCATCCTCAAGGACAGGCAGATGCCTGAACTTGCCGAGCGTCATCATTTCCATGATGCCGCTGACGGTGTCGGACTCCCGGCAACTGACCACCTTGCGCGTCATCACAGTGCTGACGGGCTCATCGAGCACCTTGGCGCCGCGTTCGCCGAGCACGCGGACGATGTCACGCTCCGACAGAATGCCTTCGAGCCGTCCCTCGCTCATGACCAGCACGGCACCGATCTTGCGCTCACCGAGGATCTTGACCGCGGCCGAGAGCTTGGCGTCCGGCTCGACGTTCAGGATCTGATGGCCTTTGGAATCGAGAATTGCACGTACCGTCATTGTCGCCTCCGTGAATCGGTTCGTACCCCTTGAGGGGCTCGACTTTGTCCGCGAGTCTTCAATCAACAGTTCCGCGCCAGTTTCGTTCAAGAACGTTTTCGTTCAAGACCGTTTTCGTTCAAGACCGTTCAGGCGCGGTCATATAGCTCGACTACCTTGCATGGCAGCGGCTGCGTGTTGCGTCACGACATGTGAAGATGATGAATGAAATCGCCGTGCGCCGCAAGCGACGATCAGACGCGGCAATCAGGCCTGGTCTTGCTCATCAGGCGATGACGCATCTGCAGCATGCAGCGCCGCCCGCGGCACTGGATCGAACAGCGAAAACAGCATCAGGCCGGCGAGAAATCCGCCGATATGCGCCTGCCAGGCGACGCTGCCGCCATCGGCGCCGATCGAAATCGATCCGACGCCGAAGATGATGTTGACGCCGAACCAGACACCGAGAAATCCCAGCACGCGCGTGTCGCGAAACGCCTGTCCAAGCGACAGCGCCGGAACTTTTGCTGCGGCATCCGCGTCGCCCCGGCTGAACGACAGAAAGCTTCCCTGCACGAAGGCAAAACGAATGGCGGCCGCCATGGCGCCGGACACGGAGGCTGAAGCACCGATCATCGGCGAGATCGCATGTTCATGGGTGAGAAGATGCGCCAGCGCACCGGCCGCGGCCGTCACCGCCATGAACAAATAGAACCTGAGTGCGCCGAACCGCCGCACCAGCGCGCTGCCGAACGGCAGCAGCCACAGTATGTTGAAGCCGAGATGCGTGAGATTGGCGTGCAGCAGCGAATAGCTGACGAAAGTCCAGATCTTGGCGCCCGCGCCGCCCGGAAAGGTGATGTTGAGCAGCGTCGAATCATAGCGTTTCGGAATGAAACCGAAGACGTCGATGGTCCAGTTCTCGAACTCCGGCGGCAGCAGCACCCGCAGGTGAATGACCGCGATCAGCGCGATATACGCCGTCAGCGCACCCGGAAGGGTCAGGATCGGCTCTTGCGGACCTTCCGGCGGCGCATCAAGCGGAGTTTCGGGCTGGGATGCCAAGGGGGCCACGACCTCAGACGGCGGCGTTGGGGAAATGTCGACCCAGATAGGCGGCTTTGCCCGCGCTGTGCAAGTGCACAAACGGCCAGACCCGGGCGCGGGTCCCGGCTCTGCGGTACACGGCGAAGACGCGCTGCACCGCGTCCGGACACGAGGTTGGAGCAGATGCCAAAAAGAAAAAGGGAGGATGCTGAGAACATCCTCCCTCATTGTGCCGATCTTTTCGCGCCCTGGAGCTAAGGGATACATCCCACCCCTCCCCGCCCGACGACCAAACTGTTTGACGCCACCTGTGTACCAACCGAGCCGGTAACCTGGAGATAAGCCGGCCGGGTCCGATGCGTTCCACACTACGCACGCCGCACCGGCATCGCCAAGCTCATAGTTAATTTAACGTTAACAACGCAAAGCCGCCGCTAAAGCGGCCAAACCGCGTCCACGGCATGGACGCTGCAAAGCCTGTCCTGCACAACAACCAAAGGGAAAGCACGTGCGCAAAATCGGGACAGATATGTCCCGTCGAGCCACGGGCGGGGCAAGGCCAAAGAATGAAACATCCATCGAGCCGTCAGTTTTTCGCCTATTGGGACGCAAAACGCGGCCACGCGCGCGCACCGGAACGCAGCGAGATCGAGCCTGGCGCGGTACGCGAACTGCTCGGCGACGTCTTCGTATTGTCCTATGACAACGAGGCCGGTTTTCCGTTCCGGGTGGCCGGGACGCGTGTCTCCGCCCTGCTCGGGCGCGATGTAAAGGACACCAGTTTCTCTGCGCTGTTCGCAGAAGAGAGTCGCCGCGAGATCGAGGACATCGTCACTTACGTCGCCGAAGAAATGCTGGCCGCGATTGCCGGCATCACGGCGACCTCGGAAGACGGCAGGACCGCGCATCTGGAATTGCTGCTGCTGCCGTTCAACCATCGCGCTCACACGCCGATCAGCCTCACCGGCCTCCTGGCGCCATTCGAGGACGATCTCGGTACCTTGAAGGATTTCAAGCTGACGTCGTGGCGCTATCTGCACCGGCCTGAGAAATTCGTTCCCCGCGCCTTGCGCAAGCTCGCCATCGCGCGCGGCTTCATGGTCTATGAGGGCCTACGCTAGGCCGCATGCACTTTGTTTGACGCGTTTTCTTGACGCGATCCGGCAACCACCTCGCTCGAAAACGCTTTGTTACCGGCCGCTGAACCGCGCAGCGCGCTTTTCGAGAAAAGCGTTGCGCCCTTCCAGCGCATCCGCACTCTTGCGTATGTCGGCCTGTGTCTCGATTTCGCGCCGGAATTGATCAGCATACTTTGAGTGTTCGCTCTCTTCGAGCAGGCGGCGGGTCGCGACCAGCGCCCGCGTCGGACCGCTCGCGAGCTTGTGCGCCAGCGCCAGCGCGCCGTCGCGCAGGGCGGCGGCGTCGAACACTTCGCGGACCAGTCCCCATTCTTTTGCAACCTCTGCCGAGAGCGGCTCATTCATCAGCATCAGTTCGAGCGCGCGCTGCCGGCCGACCAGACGCGGCAGCAGCCAGGTCGAGCCGAGGTCAGGCACCAGCGCGATCCGGCTGAACACCTGAATGAAGCTCGCCGAGCGGGACGCTACGATCACGTCGCCGGCCATCGCGAGACTGAAGCCACCGCCGGCGGCAACACCGTTGACGGCGACCACGATCGGCACCCTGCATTCGCGCAGCGCCCTGAAGGTCGGCCAGTAATAGCGCATCACGCCATCGACAATGTCGTCGCCGAGGATGGCCGCGGCCTTCAGATTCTGACCGGAGCAAAAGCCGCGGCCGGCGCCGGTCAGGACCAGCGCCCGTATCTCGGGATCCCCGGTCATTTCACCGATGGCGATGGCGAGATCACCCAGCAGATCCGGCGTCATCGCATTCAACGTCGCAGGCTCATCCAGCGTCAGCACGCCGACGCTGTCCTCGCGTTCGCGCTTTACTCCCGGCATCGCTTTCCTCCGCAAAATGTTGGCCGGCCCAGCCGGGCCCGGCATTAATCATGATGGTACCGAAACAACGCACTGACAAACAATCGCTTTCAGCGGTCGCTTTCAGCGGTCTTGACCGAAAACGGCCTTTACCGGGATACTGGACGGATTGGACGTGAGCGATGTTTGAGATCAGTATTTTCTGCGTCATTTTGCTGGCGATTTCCTATTGGGCGGTCCTGTGGCTGATGGGACGGCGCGAGGATGTTTTGCACGGTGAATTCGTCGAAGCCGGCGCAAAGCCCGAGGAGCCGGTTCGATCGGTTTTTCCGGACCGTTCGGTGTTTCCGCAGCGTCCTGCCCGTCACGTCTTCCCCGAGAAGCCCGTGATTGCCGAGAAGCGCGCCATTGCGGAGAAGCCCCTTCAAACCACGATCGCACAGCAGCCCGTTCAAGCGGCGTTGCCGGAGCAACTGGCGTTCAGACCGGAACGGCTGGAATCGCTGCTCAACTCGATCAAGCAGGATCTCAATCAACTGGTGCAGAAGTAGCGGGGCCGCACCGATCGGCGCTCGGCCCCTGAAATCCGCGCGCGCGTTGAGACAAAGCGCGCGGTCCGAGATTGCGCGACAATCTTGACGACAGTTCTTTGGGAGTGAGGCGTGAACAATCGCTGGGGCATTCTTGCCGTCCTGTTCGTGGTTCGCGCCACCATGGCGTTCCAGTTTCAAAGCGTTGCCGCGGTGGCGCCCCTGCTCGGCACAACATTCGGCGTCAGCATCGCCGACATTGGCGTCTTGATCGGACTCTATTTCGCACCCGGCATCATCCTCGCCTTGCCTGGCGGCGCGATTGGCCAGAAATTCGGCGACAAGCAAACGGTGTTGGGCGCGCTGCTGCTGATGTTGTCAGGCAGCCTCGCCATGGGCTTGGCTGCTTCCTGGGACGCTCAGGTCGTTGGGCGATTGGTTGCCGGCGCCGGCGCCGTGATCCTCAGCGTTCAGTTGACGAAAATGCTCACCGACTGGTTCGCAGGCCGGGAGATCGCCACTGCAATGGCCATCCTGGTCAATTCCTGGCCGGCCGGCATCGCCGTCTCGCTGATGATACTGCCCTTGATCGGCACGCGCTGGGGTGTCGACGCGGTGCATTTCGCTGTCGCGGCGTTCATCGGATGTGGCATCGCGCTGATTGCGCTCTTCTACCGACGCCCGGCGGATGTAGCAGCTGCATCGATAACAGCCGCCCGGCTTGATCGCCAGACCGTTCTCGCCGTCATCACGGCGGGAATGATTTGGGGCCTGTTTAACATCGCCTTTGCGATCATCTTCAGTTTCGGACCATCGATGCTGGTCGAACGCGGCTGGTCGATCGCAGCGGCGGGATCGGCCATCAGCATCGTGTTGTGGGCCGCGGTGTTCTCGGTCCCTTTCGGCGGCTTCCTGGCGGATCGAACCAACCGTCCGCAAACCATCCTCGTCATCGCCGCTGTCGTCTTTGCGATGTTGATGATCCTGCTGCCACGGACCAGCGCCGTCGTTCTGGCCGTTTCAGCGCTCGGGCTGATCAGCGGACAGCCGGCAGGTCCGATCATGAGCTTGCCCGCGCGCGTGTTGCAACCAGCCACGCGGGCGATTGGCATGGGACTGTTCCTCACAATGTTTTATGTCGCCATGATGCTGGGACCTGTCATCGGCGGCAGCCTCGCCAAATGGACCGGCAGCACCGCCACGGCATTCGACTTCGGCGCGGCGGTGCTGCTGGCCTGCCCGCTGCTGCTGTGGGTGTTCAACCGAATTGCGGCGGCGCGGACACACACGGCTTGATGCCCACACTTGATGCAACCGCCGATAACACATCGTTAACCCTGTCGGCCTTAGGGTCTTCCTGACGCCTATGGACGGGCCGTCGGGTGGCGAAGAATGTCGTTTGCGCAAAAGAAATCCAGTGCCCCGGTCGCCCAAGAGCGACGGCGCTTCCAGCGCGTCAAAGTCCACCTGCTGGGCCGCTATATGCTCCCGGACCGTCGCGAATTTCCCTGCCAGATCATCAATATGTCGCCGGGCGGACTGGCCCTGCTGGCCCCCGGCATCGGCAATGTCGGCGACCGCGTGATCGCCTATCTCGACCATATCGGCCGGGTTGAGGGCAAGATCACCCGCATCATCGACAATGGTTTTGCCATGACCGTGGGCGCGACCGCGCGCAAGCGCGACAAGCTCGCCGCCCAACTCACCTGGCTCGCCAACCGCGACATCCTCAATCTGCCGGAAGACCGCCGCCACGACCGTATCGTGCCGCGCAACCCGATCGCGCTGCTCACGCTCGAGGACGGCAGCAAGATGACCTGCCGCATCATCGACCTCTCGGCCTCGGGTGCTGCGATCGCCGCGGAAAACCGCCCGCCGCTCAAATCGCTGGTCATGCTGGGCAAGGTCCAGTCCCGGGTGGTCCGAAATCTCGAAGAAGGCTTCGCTCTCGAATTCGTCCACGAGCAGTTGCACGAGACGCTCGAAGACGCGGTTACCGCGCGGTAAAGCGCCAGCCGGCCAAAATCCCCATTTTTCGACCTCGAAGGGCGGTGTCCGCGTTGCCGGATGCCGCCTTTTCGCTTTCTGACGCCCGCCAAAGCCGGTTAACGCCGGGAACTTTTGCAGCCACTTCTGCCGCTACCGCAGCGTGTGGCGCGTTAATGCATAAAATTTGAATCAATTGCAGTTGTTTCAAATTTTAGTCGAATTTGATTCAAGTATAGATCGAATTCGTTGCGTCTTTTACTAGTATTCGCGTCAAATGTACTTGGCGTACTTAGCGGCGCCGCAAATCCTTTGTGCAAAACATGGTCCCAACAAGAAACGGGGGCCACAATGTTGTTCAGGGGACAGGGGAAAGGATTGGCGGTTGCCGCCATCCTGTTGGGAATGAGCGTTTCTTTTAGCGTCTCGGCGAAAGCCGGCGACGCGCTCTATGCCAGCCTTGGCGATACCACGCGTTCGCCGATCGGCTGGGTCGAATTCTGCGCCGAGAATCCCGGCGACTGCCGTGGCGGCGCGTCACAGCCACGCGACATCGTGATGTCGCAGATGGCATGGCGGGATCTGCTGCGGATCAACAAGTGGGTGAACGAGACCATCAAGCCGATCACCGACATGGACCATTGGGGCGTGATCGAGAAATGGTCGTTGCCAACCGACGGCTACGGCGACTGCGAAGACTACGTGCTGCTGAAGCGCAAGATGCTGATCGACGCCGGCTGGCCGCGCGAAGCGCTGTTGATCACAGTGGTGCGCGACAAGAAGGGCGAAGGCCACGCGGTGCTGACCGTGAAGAGCGACAAGGGCGAGTTCGTGCTCGACAACCAGAACGAG
>JACDAG010000988.1 GCA_013695565.1 Bradyrhizobium sp. | reverse complement strand
TCGCGCATTCGCTTGGGCACGGGCATCATCCAGCTCGCGGCGCGGACGCCCGCGAACGCGGCAATGTCCTTTGCCACCGTCGATGCGATGGCGGGCGGTGATCGCGTAATCTGCGGTATCGGTGTGTCGGGACCGCAGATCGTCGAGGGCTGGTACGGCCAGCCGTGGGGCAAGCCCTATTATCGGGTCAAGGACTACGTCGCGATCATGCGCAAGATCTTCAAGCGCGAAGAGCCCGTGACGCACGAAGGCCGCGAGATCAGCCTGCCCTACACGGGCGAGGGCTCCGCCGGCCTCGCCAAGCCGCTGAAATCGATCCTGCACATGAACCCTGATATTCCGATCTATCTCGCCACCGGCGGCGAGGCGATGGTCAAGCTGACGGCCGAGATCGCCGACGGCTGGCTGCCGATGGGTTTTGTGCCCGGCGCCATGGAGGAGTACGGACCGTGGCTGGAGGAAGGGTTCCGGCGCGCCGGCAACGGCAAGAGCCTGAAGGATTTCACCATCCAGGCCTCCGTCCATGTCGAGGTCGACACCGACGTCAAAGGAGCGCTGGCCCGCCTCAAGCCGGAAGTGGCGCTCTATGTGGGCGGCATGGGTCACCGGACCAAGAATTTTCACAACGACATCATGGTCCGGCGCGGCTTCGGCGACGCCGCCGGACGCATTCAGGAACTCTACCTCGCAGGCCACAAGGACGAGGCCATCGCCAGCGTGCCCGACGAGTGGGTCGATCTGAAATCGCTGGTCGGCCCGCCGGCGCGCATCCGCGAACGCTACCGCGCCTGGGAGGACAGCGGCGCGGATTCGCTCAGCGTGCGATCGCGCCAACCCGAGGCCATCGAGGTGATGGCCCAGGCCGCGCGGCTGAACTGAGGTCCTGAACAGCGGAGACCAAGCGTCATGCGTCCACCCCTTCGCGTCGGCACCGTCTACGATTTCCGCAACACGCCGGAATCGGGCATGGACATGCCGAGCCTGTACGCCGCGATCATGGACCAGATCGTCATGCTCGACGGGCTGGGACTCGATCTCGTATGGTTCACCGAACATCATTTCCTCGATGACGGCTACCTGCCCTCGTGGGTGCCGATGGCGGGCGCGATCGCCGCGCGTACCAAAAACGTGCGGCTTTCGAGCGACGTCTGCCTGCTGCCGTTCAACCATCCGGTGCGGCTGGCCGAGGACCTCGCGGTACTCGATAATATCAGCAATGGTCGGATCGAGGTCGGCGTCGGCATGGGCTACGCGCCGCACGAATTCCGCGGCTTCGGTCTGCCGGTCGCGCGCCGCGTGTCACTGACGGACGAAGGCATCGAGGTGCTGCGCCATTGTTTCACCGGCGAGAAGTTCAGTTTCCATGGCAAGCGCTACGATTTCGACGACGTGGTGATCAGGCCGCGCTACGTGCAGCCGGGCGGCCCGCCGCTGTGGATTGCTGCGATGTCGGAGGCCGGCGCGCAGCGCGCGGCACGAAATGACAGTAACTTCCTGCCGCAGGGCGCGCGGTCGATGGTGCTCGATCCGTGGCGCGCAACGCTGAAGGCGTCCGGCCGCGACCCCGACCTCTATCGCGTCGGCATCATCCGCTCCTGCCTCGTGACTGACGATGCCGAGCGCGACTGGCCGGCCGTGCGCGCCGCCGAGCGCTATCGCGGCCAGATCTATCGCAGCTTCAACAAGGACGAGAGTGCGGCCGGCGGCGTTGCGGGCAACACGCGGGAAGCCAGCATCCCGCAGACATGGGTGGTCGGCAACGTCGAGCACTGTGTGAAGGAGCTGACATCCTTCGTACGCGAATACGGGATCACCGACCTCGTCACCTGGGCGGTGCCCCCGGGCATGCGGCCGGACCAGATGAACGGCAGTCTCGAACGCTTCGTGCGCGACGTGGCGCCGCGCGTCAAAGCCGCGGCTGCGGTTACCTAGCGCATGATCCGGAAAAGTGTTCAGCGGTTTTCCGAAAAGATCATGCACAAACAAGAATAGAGGAAAGACGGCGCATGGGTGTCGGAATCGGGCTGGGCTGTGCGGAGTTTCCGTTTTCCGGCGCGGCGGCGTACTGGCGCTGGGTCGACATGTGCGAAGCCGGAGGCGTGGATTCGATCTGGCAGACCGACCGGATCGTCGGCCGTCAGCCGTTCCTTGAATCGATGACCACAATGGCGGCCCTGGCCGGGCGCACGCGGCGCATGCGGTTCGGCATGAATGTCGTGTCGCTGGCGTTCCGCGACCCCGTGCTGCTGGCCAAGCAATGCGCCACCATCGACATGCTGTCCGAAGGCCGCCTGCTGCCCGCCTTCGGCATTGGCAGTCCCTTGGCCCCCGAATGGGAAGCGCTCGGCATGGACACAAAGACGCGCGGTCGCAAGACCGACGAGTGCCTCGATATCATCCGCCGCCTGTGGCGAGAGGAGTCGGTCGACTTCAACGGCTCCTTCTACCAGCTGAAGGGCGTCACCATCGCACCAAAGCCCGTGCAGCCCGATTTACCGATGTGGATCGGCGGCTCGACGGACGCTGCGATCCGGCGCACGGCGCGCATCGGCACCGGCTGGCAGTCCGGCGGCGACCCGCCGGCCGAAGCCGGTCGTGTCGTAGCCGCGATCAAGGTCGCCGCACACGAAGCGGGCCGATCCATCGACGAAGATCCTTATGGCGCCGGTTTTGCGTTCCACTTCGGCGGCCGGGACGCGCCCGTTGTCGGCAAGGCGATGGATGCCTACGCCAAACGCACCGGCCGTGACGCCACGCACGCATTCGCGATCGGCGACACTGATGCGATCCTCGCGCGTATCTCTGAATATGTCGACGCCCGGCGTGTCGAAGTTCATCCTGCGGCCACTCGGCGGCAATGACGATACACTTCTGGCCCAGACCCGTCTGCTGATCGAGCAAGTTCTGCCGCGGCGGAGACGCGCTGGCCGAAACGTCCAAAGACGAGCGATAGATAACGACACGAAAATCCACCGCCGGCCATTTGGTCCGCGAGCAACAAAACAAGGGAGAGAACGATGCGCATCGGCGGGGCCATGTTTTTCACTGACTATTCGATGTCGCCGACTGAACTGGCGCGGGCTCTGGAAGAACGCGGTTTCGATTCGCTCTGGGTTCCCGAACACTCGCACATTCCGCTGTCGCGCAAGTCGCCCTTCCCCAGCGGCGGTGATGTGCCGAAGAAATATTACGACGTGATGGACCCGTTCGTGGTGCTGGGT
>JACDAG010000987.1 GCA_013695565.1 Bradyrhizobium sp. | reverse complement strand
CAAATGACTCACTTTTGTCTTTTTGAGTCTCGACACTCGATAAATACAAGAAGCTACTGTGCCCCAAGTGTTTGTTGCGACTCGCGAATTTTTTCCCGGGACAGCCCTGCCGCAAGCGGGGCGAGGTGATCAGACCTGCGCGCCACTATCGACCCATCCGATCTTCTCCTTCAAAAAAGTGTAGCCGAGCACCGTGAACCCAGCGCGCTCCTTGTTGTCCTTGCCGTAACCGTGACCGCCGGCCGCGGGCTCGTACAGCCAGGCTTCATAGCCCATGGCTTGAAGTTTCGCAGTCATCTTGCGGGCGTGGCCGGGATGGACGCGGTCGTCGCGCCGCGTGGTGGCGATCAGGATCGGAGGATATTTCTGCCCCGGTATCGCCGTGTGATAGGCCGAATAGGTCTGCAGCCAGGCCCATTCCTGGGACTTGTCCGGGTCGCCATATTCCGCGATCCAGCTCGCACCGGCGAGCAGTTTTGTGTAACGCCGCATGTCGATCAGCGGAATCGTGCAGAACAGCGCGCCGAAACGTTCGGGATAGCGCACCATCATGTTCGAGATCAGGATGCCGCCATTCGATCCGCCTTCCGCCGCGATCCGGTCGGGCCGTGTCACGCCACGCTTGACGAGATCGGCGGCGACCGCGGCAAAATCATCATGGGCGAGCCGCTTGCCGGCATAGCGGCCGGCATCGTGCCAGCGCGTGCCGAACTCGCCGCCGCCGCGGATATTGGCCTGCACCGTGGTGCCGCCGCGTTCCAGCCACAGCTTGCCCAGCGCCGAATGGTAGGAAGGACGAACCGCAAGGCCGAAGCCGCCATAGGCGGTGATATGAACAGGTGCATCACCGGTCTCGCGTGCAGGTCCGGTCTGCACATAGGGAATGCGTTCGCCGTCGACCGAGACCGCTTCGTGCCTGGTGACCACGAGCCCGTCGGCGGAAAATGTTCGGGGCGCCTGCTTCAGCAGTGCCGGGCTGCTGACGCCTTCGATCAGCATCAGGGAGGGCGGCGTCAACGGATCCTGGATATTGGCGAGCAGGTCGCCATTGCTTTCGGCCTCATCGCGATCGAAGCGCCCGACATCGACGACGCCGATCGTTGGAAGCCCCGGCAAGGCGTCGCGGGTCCATCCGTTCGCCGACGGTGTGCAGATCTCGAACGCCGGCCGCAATTCATCGAGGATCGACAGCACGAGCTTGCCGGCAGCCCAGAAGAATCCCTGCAGCGCGCGCCGCAGTCCGGGCTCGAAGACAATTGTAAAGTTGCGGTCCCCCGCCAGAAAGGCGGAAAGCGAAATGCCGAGGACGGCGTCCGGCGCGAAGGTCTTGCCGCCCGCCGTCCATGCCGTTCGCAATTTGACGATGAGCCAGTCGCGATGGGCCTCCGTCTGGGTATCGATCGGCAGGTCGAGTTTGGACTTCGCGCCGGTGCCGTCGCCGAGCCAGATGTTCTGGTTGAAGAAATCGATCCGATCGATGAACCAGACCCGCGGTACTGATCCAGTGTCGTCAACATCAATGTACACACCCATGCGATCGGCAGGTGCCTCGAATATAACGGGGGCGCGATCGACCGCCTCGCCGCGGCGCCAGCGTCTGACGGTTCGCGCGTAGCCGGATGTCGTCGCCATGTCCTCGCCATAGGCGCTCGACAGCAGCAGCGTATCGGCATCGAGCCAATCGACGCCGCTTTTCGCTTCCGTCAGCATGAAGCCGCCGGTCACGAAGGTCTTGGTGACCAGGTCGAATTCCCGCAGCGTGACGGCGTCGCTGCCGCCGCGCGACAGGCCCACGATGGTGCGCGAGTGGCTTCCCGCCAGCGGCTTCGTCCAGCTCAGCAGCCAGTCTCGTTCTTCCTCGGCGGCGAGCTTGTCGACATCAAGCACGACATCCCATTGCGGATTTGGCTTGCGAAATTCCGCGATCGTGGTTCGCCGCCACAGGCCGCGCGGATTGTTCGTATCTTTCCAGAGATTGTAGAGAAATCCGCCGTGGCGCGTCACATAGGGGATGTTGTCCGGCCGGTCGTAAATCGCGGCCAGCAGGTCACGATCCGCAGCGAACTGCGCGCCGCCAAAAGTTTCCAGCGTGCGCCGGCTCTGCTGCTCGGCGAACGCGACCGCGCGTTCGCCTTCGACTTCCTCCAGCCACAAATACGGATCGTCGTCCGGGGCTGCGATGGTGGGCCGGTCATCGACGCGCATGGCTCGACCTCTTTGGAAGTTTGTCCGTATGACGGTAATACCGGGGATGGCGCGCTCTGATTTACGCTGATGCGCCGGTTCTGTCCAATGTGCGGCATTCGCCGTTGACGAAATTTTCGGCCGCACTATCTGATATCAGTCACCATCTGGAGGCCTCATGCCCACGCGCGCGCGTCTTGACGAGTTCATCGCAACAGTCGTTTCCGGCGACCACGCCGGCGCCATCGAGCGCTATTACACCGAAGACGCCACCATGCAGGAGAACAGCGCGCCGCCGCGCGTCGGCCGCGACGTGCTGGTCGGGCAGGAGCGCGCGACGCTGGAACGGGTGTCTGAGGTCATCACCACCTGCGTG
>JACDAG010000984.1 GCA_013695565.1 Bradyrhizobium sp. | reverse complement strand
GTCATAGAGCGAGCGCGCGACTTCGCCGACCTTGGGATCGTCGAGGATGGCGGGGTAACGCCCGGTCAATTCCCAGGTCTGGAAGAACGGCGTCCAGTCGATGTAGTCGGAAAGTTCGGCGAGATTGTAATCGCGGAATGTCTTGATGCCGAAGAAGTTGGGCTTCTTCGGTGGCGTCTTAGCAAAATCAATGGCCATCGCATTGGCGCGTGCGTCCTTCAGCTTGAGCCGCTTCTTGTCGGCCTGCGCGCGAAAATGCGCCGCCGAAATCTTGGCGTAGTCGGCGCGCACCTCGGCGGCATAGGCCTCGCGGCGCTCCGGCGACAGCAGCGAGGAGGCGACGCCAACGGCGCGGCTGGCGTCGTTGACATGCACCACCGGCCCGCCGCGGTAGTTCGGGTCGATCTTGACGGCGGTATGAACCCGGCTGGTGGTGGCGCCGCCGATCAGCAGCGGCAGCTTCAGGCCCAGGCGTTCCAGTTCGCCGGCGAGGAAGCCCATTTCGTCGAGCGCCGGCGTGATCAGGCCGGACAGCCCGATGATATCGGCGCCCTCGGCCTTGGCCGTTTCGATGATCTTGGACGCCGGTACCATGACGCCGAGGTCGATCACCTCGAAATTGTTACATTGCAGCACGATGCCGACGATGTTCTTGCCGATGTCGTGGACGTCGCCCTTGACGGTCGCGAGCACGATCTTGCCGGCGGCGTTGCGGCCGCCGCTGGTGGTGACGCCATTGGCGAGATTGCGCGCCTTTTCCTCTTCCATGAACGGCATCAGATAGGCCACCGCCTGCTTCATGACGCGGGCGGATTTCACCACCTGCGGCAGGAACATTTTGCCGTCGCCGAAGAGATCGCCGACGATGTTCATGCCATCCATCAGCGGGCCTTCGATCACGTTGAGCGGCCGCTCGACCGTCAGCCGCACCGCTTCGGTATCTTCCTCGATATATTGGGTGATGCCGTGCACCAGCGCGTGGGAGAGCCGCTTCTCGACCGGCCATTCGCGCCAGACCAGATCCTGCTCCTTGGTCTGCTTCTCCTTGCCGCGGAATTTCTCCGCCAACGCCAGCAGCCGCTCGGAAGCGCCGGGGTCGCGGTTGAGGATGACGTCTTCGCAAGTTTGGCGCAGTTCAGGATCGATGTCGTCATAGACAATCATCTGCCCGGCATTGACGATGCCCATGTCCATCCCGGCCTTGATGGCGTGATACAGGAACACCGAATGCATGGCTTCGCGCACCGGCTCATTGCCGCGGAACGAGAACGAGAGGTTGGAGACGCCGCCGGAAATATGCGCATGCGGCAGGTTCTGGCGGATCCAGCGCGTTGCCTCGATGAAGTCGACGCCGTAATTATTGTGTTCCTCGAGCCCGGTCGCGATCGCGAAGATATTCGGATCGAAGATGATGTCCTCGGGCGGAAAGCCGAGCTGATCGACCAGGATGTCGTAGGCGCGTTTGCAGATTTCGGTCTTGCGCGCGAACGTATCAGCCTGACCGACCTCGTCGAACGCCATCACCACCACGGCGGCGCCGTGGCGCTGCGCGATGCGGGCCTCGTGGATGAATTTCTCCACGCCCTCCTTCATCGAGATCGAATTCACCACCGGCTTGCCCTGCACGCATTTCAGGCCAGCTTCGATCACGCTGAATTTCGACGAGTCCACCATGACGGGAACGCGGGCGATGTCGGGCTCGGCGGCGACGAGGTTGAGGAACGTCACCATCGCGGCCTCGGAGTCGAGCAAACCCTCGTCCATATTGACGTCGATGATCTGGGCGCCGTTCTCGACCTGGTCTCGCGCCACCGCCAATGCGGCGGTGTAGTCGCCGGCGGTGATCAATTTGCGGAATTTCGCCGAACCCGTGACGTTGGTGCGCTCACCGACATTCACAAACGGGATCGCCGGTGTCAGCTCGAACGGCTCGAGGCCAGAAAGCCGCAGCCGCGGCTCGATCACGGGAACGACACGGGGCTTGTGCGGGGCGACGGCGGCGGCGATCGCCGCGATATGGTCCGGCGTGGTGCCGCAGCAGCCGCCGACGATGTTGACCAAACCGGCCGCGGCGAACTCGCCGATCAGGCCGGCCATGAATTCCGGGCTCTCGTCATACTGGCCGAATTCGTTGGGCAGGCCGGCGTTCGGATAGGCGCAAACCAGTGTATTCGCGACGCGGCCAATGTCCGCAATGTGCGCGCGCAGATCCTCGGCGCCGAGGGCGCAGTTGAAGCCGATGGTGGCGGGCCTGGTGTGTTTCACCGAATTCCAGAATGCTTCCGGCAATTGTCCGGACAGCAGTCGGCCGGATTTATCGGTGATGGTGCCGGAGATCATCACGGGCACGTCGATATTACGTGCCTCGCAGATTTCCGCGATCGCGTAGAGCGCGGCCTTGGCGTTCAGCGTGTCGAAAATGGTTTCGACCAGCAGCAGGTCGGCGCCGCCGTCCAAGAGGCCGTTGATCTGTTCGCCGTAGGACTTGCGCAGATCGTCGAAGGTGACGGCGCGGTAGCCGGGGTTGGACACGTCAGGCGAGATCGACGCGGTGCGGTTGGTCGGTCCCAAGGCGCCGGCGACGAAACGTGGCTTGCCGTCTTCGGCGGTGACGCGTGCAGCCGCGTTGCGGCAGAGCTGCGCGCCGTCGCGGTTGAGTTCATAGGCCAGGTTCGACATGTCGTAGTCGGCCTGCGCGATCGAGGTCGAGGAGAAGGTGTTGGTCGCGACGATGTCGGCGCCGGCGCGCAGATAATCGGCGTGGATGTCCTCGATCGCTTTCGGCTGCGTCAGGATCAGCAAATCATTGTTGCCGCGGACGTCGCGGTGAAAATCCTTGAAGCGCTCGCCGCGGAACGCGGCCTCGTCATATTCGAGGCCCTGGATCATGGTGCCCATGGCGCCGTCGAGCACCAGGATGCGTTCGCGGGCGGCCGCGAGCAGGGCGGTTCTTTTCGGGGACACGGGCACGGTCATTGGATCAGGCAGCTTTCTGTGCGCCATTGGGACGGATGCCCAGCAAATGGCTGATCGCAAACACGAGGTCCGCGCGGTTCATGGTGTAGAAGTGAAAGGTGTCGATGCCCTGCTTGGCCAGTTTCTGCACCTGGCCCGCCGCGACAGTCGCGGCCACGAGCTTCCGCGTCTCGGCGTCGTCGTCCAGCCCTTCGAACTTGTCCGCCAGCCAGGACGGCACGGTGGTGCCGGCGCGAGTCACGAAGTTGCGGGCCTGCTTGAAATTATGCATCGGCATGATGCCGGGCACGATCGGAATATTGATGCCGCGGGCGCGGACGCGATCGAGGTAACGCAGATAGAGGTCGTTATCGAAGAACACCTGCGTGATGGCCCGGTTGGCGCCCGCATCCACCTTGGCCTGCAGCGTGTCGATATCGGAGTCGAGATCCCGGCTTTCCGGATGCTTTTCGGGATAGGCCGAGACCGAGATTTCAAAATCGGGATAGCGCTTCTTGATGCCGGCGATCAGCTCGGGCGAGCTTTGATAGCCGTCGGGATGCGCGTTGTAGGCGGTGCCGATGCCGGTGGTGGGATCGCCGCGCAGCGCCACGATATGGCGGACGCCGATTTCGTGATAGCGCGCGACCACGTCGTCGATCTCGCTCCGGGGCGCGCCGACGCAGGTCAGATGCGCGGCCGGCGTCAGATTGGTTTCCTTCAGGATGCGCGCAATGGTCGAATGGGTGCGCTCCCGCGTCGATCCGCCGGCGCCATAGGTCACCGACACGAAATTGGGGGTAAGCGGCGCCAGCCGGTTGATGGTTTCCCAGAGCGAGCGTTCCATCTCCTCGGTTTTTGGCGGGAAGAACTCAAACGAGATTTTGGGCGATTGCAGTGCGCGGTGGCCGTCGGACGCGGCGGACTTCACTTCAGACATGGCACTCACAAAGCTCCACAGAAACGGACGGACATCAGGCCTAGCGGCCATCCGCTAAAATAAGCCAAACGGGACCAATCAAACAGCCCATCAAGCGTGGGAATTTGCCCAATAGTTCTACAAAACTAAAGAAATAGTGGCTACAAAATTCAAAAAGTGGGCTCGATCTGCATGCGAAGTAAGTATATGAAATTAAAGGAATAAGATTGATTTCTGACAAAATTCTCACTGGCCTTAAAAAGGTGGGCAATTTGATATTGTGTTCCGGTGTAGTACGTTGTCCCACCATTGTCGAAGCTGCGAGGCTTCTCCATTCCCGTCGGCGCGGGCCTGACCTGCACGCGCCAGGCCTTTCTGGGCGCGCTTGAGCTTGCGGGCGGTCCGCTTGCCCTTGCTCAACATCACGGTAAGTTCGTCGCGTTCGGCTTGGCTCAATTCGACCCGATAACGTACATTCATCCCGACCTCCTTGTTGGAGGAC
>JACDAG010000961.1 GCA_013695565.1 Bradyrhizobium sp. | reverse complement strand
GGACATGCCTGCGCCACGCAGGCGCCGCCGGTCGGCGCGGTCGCCAATGCGCTGCATGCGCTGACGCTCCTGATCGCGCGGCAATTGGTTATGGAGCTGGAAGGCCTCAGCCCCGACATCGAATATTTCGTGGTGCCGTCGCTATGCCCCCTGGTGGGATCACCCTACGATTTCTCGCGCACGACAGATCATATCGCCCGCGCTATCGAGACAACCGATGCATGGCTGGCCGAGCATGGCCTGCAGCAGGGCAAGATTCCCGAGGAAATGCGGCCGCACAGCCACTGAGCGGCCGCAAGAGCGTTTTCCAGCGAAGTGGACACCGGTTCGCGTGAAGAAAGCGCGTCAAAACTAGAAACTAGAGCCCCGTTCCGATTCAATCGGAACGGAAAAGGCTCTTGTCGACGGTTACGCTGCACTGCAACGTCTCCGCTCAATTGGCGTATCAATTGATTTGACGGCCACACGCCTCGGAATTTTCCTGGCGGGCCCTGTCACATCTGTCACCCTAGGCCCGTATATCGTATGGCGCTTGCTCCAATGGTTGGATTAAGCTGCTGGCGGACAAGAACAATCTGGCTGAGGGATGTCATGGAAACGCTGCTGATTCCGTTCTCGCCACGCTACATCATCCTGACGATCTGCGCGGTCGTCACGGCCTTGCTGGTCGGCATCGGCATTTTCGACCACAGCATCAAGGTGTGGGAAGTATTGCTGATCCCGATCGTGATCTTCGGCGCGCTCACCGCTCTCGGCATTCGCGACCTCACGCAAGAGAGCCACGCGGTGCTGCGGAATTATCCGATCTCCGCGCATATCCGTTTTCTGCTCGAAGAGATCCGGCCGGAGATGCGGCAGTATTTCTTCGAAAGCGAGAAGGACGGCATGCCGTTCTCCCGCGACACCCGCGCGCTGGTCTATCAGCGCGCCAAGATGCAGCTCGACAAGCGGCCGTTCGGTACCCAGGAGGACGTCTACAAGGAAGGCTACGAATGGATGCACCATTCGATGGCGCCGAAGGCGCATACGAACCCGGAGTTTCGCGTCACCATCGGCGGTCCGGATTGCACCAAGCCGTATTCGGCCTCGGTCTTCAATATCTCGGCGATGAGTTTTGGCGCGCTCAGTCCCAACGCGGTGCGCGCGCTGAATGCCGGCGCGAAGCGCGGCGGCTTCGCGCATGACACCGGCGAGGGCGGCGTCAGTCCCTATCACCGCGAGAACGGCGGCGACATCATCTGGGAAATCGGCTCCGGCTATTTCGGTTGCCGTAACCGCGACGGCAGCTTCAATCCCGAACTGTTCGCGAAAATCGCGTCCGACGATCAGATCAAGATGGTCGAACTCAAGGTCAGCCAAGGCGCCAAGCCCGGGCATGGCGGCGTGTTGCCGGCAGCCAAGGTCTCGCAAGAGATTTCGATGATCCGAGGCGTGCCGATGGGGGAAGACTGCATCTCGCCGGCCAGCCACCGCGCGTTTTCGACGCCGCTGGAAATGATGGCCTTCATCGGCGAGATGCGGCGATTGTCCGGCGGCAAGCCCGCCGGATTCAAGCTATGCATCGGCCACCCCTGGGAATTCCTCGCCATCTGCAAGGCGATGCTGCAGACCGGGATCTATCCTGATTTCATCGTGGTCGACGGTAATGAAGGCGGCACCGGCGCGGCACCGCTGGAGTTCATGGACCATCTGGGCATGCCGATGCGCGAGGGCGTCAGTTTCGTCCACAACGCGCTGATCGGCATCAATGCGCGTGACCGCATCCGCGTCGGCGCCGCCGGCAAGATCGCGACCGCCTTCGACATGGCGCGCCCGATGGCCATCGGCGCCGATTCGTGCAATTCGGCGCGCGGCTTCATGTTCGCACTGGGTTGCATCCAGTCGCTGAGCTGCCATACCGATCGCTGCCCGACCGGGGTGACCACGCAGGACCCGTCGCGCGCCCGCGCGCTGGTGGTCCCGCACAAGGTCGATCGCGTCTACAATTATCATCACGCCACGCTGCATGCGCTGGCCGAACTGCTCGCCGCTGCCGGCCTCGAGCATCCGCAGCAATTGCGGCCGATCCATTTCTCGCAGCGGACCTCGACGACGGAGGTCCTGACCTTCGCCAAGCTCTATCCGTCGCTTCGTCCGGGTGAGCTGATCGAGGGCACCAGCGATCCCCGCTTCCGCGAGGCCTGGGCGATGGCCCGGGCGGATTCGTTCCAGCCGATGGGGTAGGGCTTCGCGCTACACAATAGGTGTCGTATGCGGCTCGCCGAAGCCTTGGCGAAGGCGGCGCGCAAAAACCCATGCGCCGGCAGGACATAGCCGGTCTATCGGATGGCGCGGCAAGGTATTAAAGCGTTGGGAAGTGGCGATGCGACAGTGCAATCGCCCTAAGGAGAAGAAGCGATGGACCTGAAGGGCGCGGTTGCACTGGTGACGGGCGGCAATGGCGGGCTGGGGCAGCGCATCTGCCACGCGCTCGCGCAGGAGGGCGCGCATGTGGCGGTCATGTATGCGCGCAGCCGCGAGCAGGCGGAAGGCGTCGCCAGCGAACTGAAGTCGAATTATCAAGTCAATGCTCACGCTTTTGGCTGTGACATCACCGACGGCGCGGCTGTGGACCGGCTGATCGGCGGCGTGACCCAGGCCTTCGGCCGCCTTGATATTCTGATCAATGATGCCGCTTACAACGTCTCGATTCCTTTCAGCGATCTAGATAATCTGACGATGGAGGAATGGAACAAGATCATGGCCATCAACCTGACGGGGCCGATGCGCCTGACCAAGGCGGTAGCCCCCATCATGAAGGCCCAGGGGCGAGGCCGCATCGTCAACATCGCTTCCGTAGCAGGGCTCAGCCCAACCGGCTCTTCCATCGCCTATGCCGTGTCGAAGGCAGGGCTCATTCATCTGACGCGCTGCATGGCGGTGGCGCTGGCGCCCGAGACGCTGGTCAACTGCGTGGCGCCGGGTCTGCTGGACGGCACCCGGGCGACAGCCAATCTCAAGCCCGAGCAGGTCGAGCGTTCCGCAGCGGCCTCGCTCCTGAAGAAACCGGCCGACAAGGCCGACTGCGCCGACATGGTGGTCGCCATGTGCCGCACCGAGACCATGACCGGCCAGACCGTCGTCATCGACTCCGGACGCATCTTCCACTAGGGCGCTTCCGTTCGATGCCGCCCGACTTGAGGAATATCCGAGGTTTGATCGATGGCTGTCTGGTCTCCGTTCAGGTTCAACAGCGGGCGAGAAATCGCAAATCGTTTTGCGATTGCGCCGCTCACGACCGATTCTTCCCATGAAGACGGGACGGCGACCGAACACGAACTCGAATTTGTCCGACGACGTGCCGCCGGCGGATTCGGAGCCACCATTTCTTCCGCCGCTTACGTCGCACAAGACGGGCGCTCCTGGCAGGGGATAGGTGCGGCACATGATGGACATCTGTCCAGTCTGCATCGGCTCGCGGAAGCCATGCGTTCTGCGGGAGGTCTTGCTATCCTCCAGATCTACGACGGTGGCCGCATCGCAAAACCCGAGCTGATCGGTGAGCAATGTCTGCGTGCGCCTTCTGCGGTTGCATCGTTGCGGCCGGGGGCCTTGACGCCAAGGGCGATGACATCGGATGAAGTCGAAAGCCTGATTGCAAGCTTTCGAGAGGCTGCTTCGCTGGCGCGGAAAGCCGGTTTCGACGGCGTCGAGATTCACGGCGCTAACCACTACGCGGTTCATCAGTTTTTTTCACCTCGGGCCAATCACCGCGTTGATCATTGGGGAGGCACGCTTTCAAAGCGCATGAACTTTCCTCTCGCTGTGGCGCAGGCCGTTCGCGACGCGCTCGGTCCAGGTCTGATCGCAGGATTTCGCGTGACGCCATTCGAGGCCGAGGCGGACGGCTATACGCTTGAGGACGCCAAGCTGCTTTGTAGCGAACTTGCCAAATTGGATCTCGACTACATCTCCGTCTCGCTCGATGATTATCGGAAGAGCCGACCCACGGGAGAGACCCGTGTTTACAATGGTCCGGTCGAGAAGGTTGATACCCCGGCGAACAGTCCAATCACGGAATTTGCCCGCGTGATAGCGGGCCGCTGTGCAGTCATGGCGAGCGGCGGGATCAAGACGTGCCAGGATGCCGAAGGGGCAATCGCAATGGGAGCCGATCTGGTTGCGGTAGGACGCGCCGTGGTGGTTGATCCGGAGTGGCTTTCCAAAGTCCGAAGCAAGAATGAAGCATCGATCCTTGCGGGACTGCCGAAGGACGAACGCGAGATAGAAAAAGCTTTGAGCATTCCGCCGCGAATGGTCGAATATTTGTTGAGCCGTCCTGGTTGGATCCCTCGCCTTTAGACTTTGGCCTTTCCGGACGTTCCTTTGATCGCATAGAGGCCAGCTCTGTTCTCTCCCTTGAACCTGGGTTTGCGGTCCCAAAAATGGCTACTATCAGATGGAGTCAGTGGCCAAGATGGCTGGCTCCCTGAGCCGCGTTTCGCTAGCCCCTAAGGCGCCGGGTATGGCTTTCTCAGCACAGGAACTTCATACTGCCTGCGCCTCGCTTCCCTTCCAAGGAAATCCACTGTGCCCGAGCTAGTAGAGACGATTGTGATCGGCGGTGGACAAGCCGGTCTTGCCATTAGTCACCACCTTATGCAACGCAACCGAGAGCACGTTATCTTCGAACGCGGGCGCGTGGCCGAACGTTGGCGCAGCGAGCGTTGGGATTCGCTGTATTTTCAGTTTCCCAACTGGATGATGCGGCTTCCCGGCCACGTCTACGCAGGAGACGACCCCGACGGCTTCAGCCAACGCGATGACGTGGTTCGCTTCATTGCTGACTACGGCGCGCGCGCCGCTGCGCCGCTGCGATGCGGAGTCAACGTTTCCAGTTTGCGCCAGACCGAGGATGGTCGCCTGCTGGTACAGGCCGGGCCGACATCGGTTGTGGCGCACAATGTCGTTGTCGCAACCGGACCCTACCAGGTTCCGACTCTGCCGCCCTGCGCCGCCCGATTGCCTGCTGGAATTTGTCAGGTCACGGCAAGCCGTTATACGCGCCCATCCGAACTTGCTCCCGGCGGCGTGCTCGTTGTCGGCTCCGGTGCGTCCGGCTGTCAGATCGTCGAGGACCTGCTGCTGGAAGGCAGAAGCGTTTACTACGCCTTGCGTGGCCACCGGCGCCAACCGCGACACTATCGCGGGCGCGATGCCGGTCAATGGGGCGAGGAAATGGGCGCCACCAACCGAACGCTGGACAAGATACCGCCCGGTTTCAAGTCACCACTTGTGACCGGCTTC
>JACDAG010000933.1 GCA_013695565.1 Bradyrhizobium sp. | reverse complement strand
GCCATCAGACTCGCCCGAAAACGAATCCAACCCGCGCACATCATCGCATGGTCACTCTGGCGCAGAGCTCACCAAGCGGTCGCCCAGCGCGCGCACTTCAAAGCAAAACGGCAACTGTAATGCTAGGCACCCGCGTGCGCCAACTGGCGCGCCTGCTCAGTCAAAAACGTCAGCGTTTTTACAAAGCCTGGACCCGAAGCAGACGTCAGCAAAACGACCTTTTACCAATTGACCCGTATCCCGAGCTTTCCGTTGTAGGAATAGCTCTTGCCTTCGAACCGGCTGTCATAAGAAACGTTGGCGAAAGCTGAGATCGCGCGGGTAATCTGACCGCTGACGCCGAGGTTGATTTCACCCCATGCCCCGCCGAGGCCAGCACGGAACGGGATAAATCCGGTTTCGGAGGAGAACTCTGTCAGCGGGTTGCCCCGAAACTCGTACCAGAAGTTCGGACGAATCCAGGCCGTCATCGTGCGCGGGGCGGGGCCCGACTCGATCGCCCAGGTGCGTCCGAAGCGCGCGCCGAGGCGGCCCGCAAGGGACTCCATATTGTCGAACTGCACGCTGGCGAAGGTATCGCTGGCCGCCCCGAGGTTGACCCGCTGGTACACGATCTGTGCCTGCGGCTCGATAAAGAAGCCGTGGGGCAGCTTGATTGGATAGCCCCCTTCAAGCGAAGCGCCGACGCCCTCGCCATGAGTGCGGAGCGTCGGAATACCACGATGCGCGGTGGCGTTGACGTCGTACCAGGTTCCTTGCAGGATTGCGTCGAGGTACCAGCCGGTGGGGCCAAAGTGGGTCCAATAGCCTCCAAACGTGTACCCGCTAAAATCGGCATCGCCCGTGGTGCTGTTTGTGATGTGGGTGACGCTCCCCTGAGCTCTGCCAATCGCGAAATAAAGGCCAGCCTGGTCGCGGCTGCCATCAGCCCCCTCTCTGCGAAAGACGTCATGGCCGGCCTGCAGGCCAAGGAAGTCGTAACTGTACTTCGGGCCACTGCCGAAAATCCCAAGCGCGTCACCATCGCGACGACCGGTCATGCCGATCACACGGCCCCAGCCAGTGCTTGGCTGATCGGATTTGGGCCGCCCGCGCTGGTCTTCTTCTTCGCCGACGCGCTCATGCAGCGTATCCAGCAGATTGCGGCCGTAGAGCAACGCCATCGCCGGCACGGCGGCGTAGATCGAGGTCTCGGCGCGGAAGTTGGGTACAACGGGTTCCGGAGCAGGCGCCGGACCGGGTTGAGGCGTGGGACACGGCGCAATCGGCACCGTGCAATCGAGTGTCGAGCTCAGGTACCAAGCTTGCGCATTGCTCGGATCGACGCTGCTTCGGTGCAGCGAGTATTCATAAGGTCCGGCCAGCACCGGCCGAGCCAAGGTGAACGCCCCGGCAGCTGTCGTCCCGCCGTTGATCGCGTCAACGATGAGAATGCCGTTTCCAACGGTAACTGCGCCGGGCCCGCCAGCGTTGCTGATCTGCAGCTGCGAGGTTCCGGTGGCGCTGCCGCCGTTGATGATCAGTCGGTCCGAGGGCGAGCCGTCAGAACCCAGGAAGGTGTTTAGACCCAACGTGCCGCCCGCGCCCACATAGCTTCCCGCTGTTAAGGTTGTGTAGCTGGTCAACAGGGATGGATCGCCGATCAGCGGCGAGTATAGGATAAGTCCTGCATTCGTTAAGGATTGAGAGACTGTCGAGCTTGCGGTCATGCGCCAGTTACTGGTTGGATCGACGCTGACGTTCGTCGCATTGTTCGCCGCGCCGGTCCAAGTGGACCCGCTCGCCAGATTCATGTTGAGAGTGCTGGTCGCATCGGCAGCGGCATTACCAGAAAGCGTCGTTCCGTTCTGTAACGTCAGGAACGCGTTGCTGCCGCCACGAACGCTGATGCTGCCCGCGAGGACCGACGCGTTAGCTATGAGATTCAGGATTGAAGGATTGGCACCGACCAGCAGCGGCACAGGGGCCGATACGCCGATGGGTCCTGCTTCGAAGCCCGGACTGGTGAGATCCACGGGAATGTCCACGGTCGGGGAGTTCTGCGCGATCAAGAACTGGTTCGTCCCGGAGTTGTTGGTGACGCCAGTCAAGTTGATATTTGTCGTGGCGCCATTGACAAACAGCGTCGCGGCGGACGACGAATTCAAAGTTGAATTCGTTGCATTGAAGGTGTTGACGGCTCCGGCCGGCCCTGTCGCGTAGAATGCATAGGACCCTCCGCTGCCTGTCGTCGTAAGTGTCGTGTTGGTCAGGTCGATACGGCTTCCATAGAAGGTATAGGCTCCTGCCGCACCTGTGCCCGCCGTAGCGATGGTACTATCCACGACGTTCACGAACGCTCCCTGTTGGCTCACCGCTCCGAATGCCGAACTTCCTTGTGTGGATAGTGAGCTTCCATTTATCACGTTGGCGACGCTGCCAATGTCGCGCGCGAACACGCCATAAGCTCCGTTCGACTGCGTGGTTGCACTGCTGTTGTCAATCGTCAGCTTAGCGTTCAGCGCCACATATGCAGCATGGTTAAAGCTTTGTACCGTGCTCACCTGACTGCCGTTGCGGAACGTGAGCGTCGATGCATCGGAAACGCTGATGCCGTATGACGCCGGTCCGCGCACGGAGATGACGGCGTTGGAAAGGTCGAGCGTCGCGTTACGCATGCCCGACGCCCCGTGTCCATTGTTGCTATTGGTGGTGATGTTGATCGAATTGCCGAAAGCCGCGCCGTTGTCCGTAACATTGAGACCAGCAACGTTGGAAGCCACCGCTCCGGCGAGATTCAAAGTGACGTTGTTGAGGTTCAGGGTGGAGCCTGGGTTGATGGCATAGGCGCCGTAGGCGGCTTGGTGGCAAGCGTGCCGCCATTAAAGGTGACCGTTCCGCCGCTCAGGGCCTGTACGCCGTAGGCTACCGTACCGGTCGTGCTGATGCTGCTGTTGTTGAGCGTCACATTAGCTTGGTTCTGCGACAGAACACCGCGGGCGGACGCGCCGGTGGTCGAAATCGTGCAGTTTCCCTCTGTGATAACAGTGGCTGCGCCGCTCGCAGAGATGCCGCTCCCGGCCGGTGGACAAGCGGCTAATGCACATCCGGTGCCCGCCAGCATAATGGCGCTGAGGACAGCTAGGGTTGCTCCAGGTATGCACGACGCAGAGAGGAATCGATTTATGACCGGACCGCCGGCAACAGACACATTGGACGTCAGATGGGGCGGCACCTGAAAGGCTGTCGCGCGCGTCAGCCGGCCTCCTATATGGCCCATGCCAAGCTGCATCACCTCAGCACCGTCGATGGGACACTTGAGCACCTCTATCGTGTTTGTTCCGCCGACATAACTGATCTGGCTGTTGGCCCCGGTCGACACCAAACCGTGATTGGCAATGCCATTCACCCCGCCAAGCATGGAAATTGTCGCGTTGGAAAAGGGCAGATGGGTACCGTCTTCGGCAGTACCTCCGATCATGTTGCTGGTGGTGGTCGTGCCATTTAACGGGCCCATGAAAATCGCACCCCTGTTTCAAGGTCAGTTCATCAGATCGCTTCTACGAACGCGCGCCCAAGCTTCGCAGGCCCCAAGAGGAGCATGCGCAAACAAAAGGATTTCTTCCTTCCTGAAAACCGGCTTCGCCGGTACGAGCATTTCCAAACCAAGTGGAACGTCACAAACGAAAAAACAAAAAAAATGACTTGGTCGGTCTTTGCTATTGCAGAAGCGCATCTGCGCCGGCTGCGTCGTCCAAGAATCATGCCTTGGCGACCGCAAACGTATCACTTCGGACACTACCTGCAATTGTAAAATGGCAACACCACTGCGATTTCTCTTCGGTTCCCCAACGGTGCGAATTGGCACAAACTGCACGTCGCGATAGAGCGGACTGCCCTGAAGACGATTGCTATCTGCAAAGCTAGCTATCGCCCGTGGTTCACGAGCGTCGAGAGACTCGCGGTGTCACTATTTGACAGCAACTGTAGAATTGGCACAAAGTGCACGTTACTTTTTTCGGGGGAGCGGCTATCCTCAAAGACGTCGGGCGCAAATGTTGCATCCCGGTCTTCAAGTTGCGCCAGTAAATATGACCAAAGCGGTACTGTCAGCGTTGACGGCTGTAGAATGCCGGCGAGGTGGTACGGATCTATGCAAAGGGACGCAACGTCTTGCATACCCCGAACGCTTCCACTCAAATTTTGCAGCAGCTAGATCGGGAGCATTTTGCTGCAGGACGGAGAGTACGATCCACGAGTGGTTCGGGCGTTACAGGTGCTAACGATGAGGGGGACGCTTGCTGCTGAGGATGGCTGCGGCGCAATGCCTTTCGGAGTAAGTCGATATCGACCGGAAAGGGAGGCGGAATGCCGAAATATTACCTGTTTCGGACGACCACCGGCACCGACATCGCGCTTACCGACGATCAAACTGGCGCGAAGTTACCTCAACACCACTCCTGGCTTTATTTCGATGAGGTGGATTTATCGAACGACGACACGATGACAATCGTTGGCAAGGCAGCCGAGATCATCGCTTGCATCGAAAGGGATGGCTACTATCACTGGCCACCGAATGAACGCCTTCCAAGGCGATAACAGCCCCCGCGGGTGTTAATCCGATCTGGATCTCACGGCGGGCCCGAAGAGAAAATTCCTGGACTGCGATTACCAAGTCCGGCGTTTCATTCGGTCGAAGCGCACGTCGCCAAATTCCTGGCGAAGCTTGCGCGGCGCTGCGCTTTCGCAGTTCGGTTCTGGCGCGCCCATCCGACAAACCCTGGACTGCTCCCCGGAGGCACACATCGCGCCGCTTTCGTCGGTGGTTTCGCGATTCGGCTTGATGAGAAGAGGCTGTGAGGACAGTCACATTGACGTCCGACGAAGATTCGCACATTAGGTTGTCGCAACGGGTCTGCAAGGAACTTGCGACCGATCAAGACGAACCGACATTTCCGTGCGTGAGAAGCCCGCAAGCCGGAAGATTATAAGAAACTGGCGCGAATCAACGGGTGTCCCGTTAATCCGCCGCCTTCATCCGGTAATGGCTGACGCCCCATTCGCTGCCGTCGGCGTAACCGAACAGGCCTGATGTGGCGAGGAAGAACCAGCGCCAGCGCCGCATCCACAGCGCGGTCTCCTCGTCATAGACGTGACAAAGCACCTGCTCGATCTCCTCGCGACGCAGATCGAAATTGGCCAGCCAGTCCTCCGCGGTGCGCTGATAATGCGTGCCGCTCCAGCGCCATTCCTTCTCGACCTCGAACAAATCGGCATATTGGCGGATCAGATGATGGCTCGGCATCACGCCGCCGGTGAAGAAATGCTGCGCGATCCAGTCCTCGCCGTCGGTGCGGTCGAACAGATAGGCGCCGGAGCGATGGGTGAAGATGTGCATGAAGAAACGGCCGTCGGGCTTCAGCCACGAGCGCACCCGCACCATCAATTCGCGCCAGTTCATCATGTGTTCGAACATCTCGACCGAGACGATGCGATCGAACTGCATCTGGGGATCGAACACGTTCATATCCGAGGTGACCACGCGAAGATTCTTCAAGCCGCGCTTGCCGGCTTCGCCCTCGATGAATTGGCGCTGCGAAGCCGAGTTCGACACCGCGGTGACCTCCGAATGCGGGAATTGCCGCGCCATCCACAGCGACAGCGAACCCCAGCCGCAACCGAGTTCGAGGATCGCCTGGCCGTCGGCCAGATCCGCGTGCTCGACGGTCTGGCGCAGCGCCTCCTCTTCGGCCTCCTGCAACGTCGAGGCCGGCTCCTTGTAGAAGCACGACGAGTATTTGCGGTTCGGCCCCAGCACATCGGCAAAGAACGCCTCCGGCACCTCGTAATGTTGGGTATTGGCCTCGTCGGTATATTCGGCGATCGCCCGCGCGGCCATCTCGTCGGCAAACCAGGCGTCGCTTTCGGTGTTGCCGGCAGCGAGCCTTGTTGCCGTGCGCGAGCACAGCCGATGGATCGCGGTGCGGATGATAACGTCAGGCAGCGGCACCCGCTCGGCAGTGCCGATGATCGTGGATACGAAGCTCATGTGACCACTCCCTTTATGGTGAGATCGGATCATGCTTGCGGCGGCAGCGGGAAGAACTCACTGGTACGGGACTGATAGTCGCGATAGCGGTCGCCGCGCGAGCGCAGCATCTGCGCCTCCAGCGGCGGGATGCCGGTGACGTAGACCAGGATCCAGTACATGAAGACCGGCGCCAGCAGCGTCGCCCAACCCCAGGGATACTGAACCGCGTAAACGGTCGACAGGGCGATGACCGGATAGGCCAGCCAGCCGAACCATTCGAAGAAGTAGTTGGGATGGCGCGACCATCGCCACAGACCGACATCGCACACCCGGCCCTCGTTGGCGGGATTTTCGCGGAAGCTTTTGAGCTGCCGGTCTGCCACGGCTTC
>JACDAG010000923.1 GCA_013695565.1 Bradyrhizobium sp. | reverse complement strand
CTCGTTGCCTTTGGTCGAGACGACAAAGCGCGAATCCTTGCCGAGGCGCGCGATGTCGGAGATGGTGAGACCCGAGAATGGGCTGTAGTGAAGCTGGCCGGCCTCCATCTGGGCGGCCGCCGCCGCGCGGTCGGTGATGACGCGCCAGACGATGCGATCGAGATAGGGCGCGTTGGGACGCCAGTAGTCCGGATTGCGGTCGGCGATGACGTACTGCCCGCGCTCGTATTTGACGAACTTGAAGGGGCCGGTGCCGACAGGCGCGAGATTGGCCGGATTCGGGCGGATGTCGCCGCTCTCATAAATATGTTTGGCCGAGATGTAGCCGAGGTCGGGCAACGCGCGCAGCAGCAGGTTGAGCGGCATCGGCCGCTCGTAGCGGAAGACCGCGGTCAGCGGATCCGGCGTATCGACGGCGGTAAGGAACAGCTGCAGCGTCGAGCCGTAGTTGAGGATCTTCTTCCACATGTTCATGGCGGTGAATTCGACGTCGGCCGAGGTGAACGGCTTGCCGTCGTGCCAGGTGACGCCCTTGCGCAGCTTGAAGGTGATGGTCTTGCCGTCGGGCGAGGCTTCCCAGCTCTCGGCGAGAACGCCGACCGGTTTGCCGTTGGCGTCGAGGTCGACCAGATTTTCCTGGATCTTGCCGCTGATGATGTAGACGCCGGTCGAAGCCTGGATGCTCGGATTGAGCTGGCGCTGCTCGGCGCCGTAGTGAACGTTGAACACGCCGCCCTTCTTCGGCGTTTCCTGCGCAAAGGCCCGCATCGGATTGATAACGTTCGCCGCAATCGCAGCCGACGTCAGCAGCGCGGTGCGGCGACTGATCTCGAGGCGGGTCAAATCCATGCGAACTCTCCAGGGTACATCAGGTGGCGAGCCGTTTTCCGACGGCCGCGTTTAGCCCTGATGTTACGATGAAGGGGAACCCGGAGTCATTTTCTAATCGCCGCGCGATCCGGAAAATCGTTCTGCAAATGCGCGCGTGCGCGCCGCCGATGCATTGCCGCCGGTTTATGTGGCACCGGGATTTGCACTCGTCCTGATTGAAACGGTACGAAGTGAAAGGTTGGAAATTGCCGAAAAACCCTGTCTGGCAAGGTGTTTTGTCGCACTATGCCCCGATTATGGCGGCCGCCGAGGCTTAAAAACTAGCCTATTTGTCGCGAATCAGTACAAGTCAACTAGCGATATAGTTGTGCAGAATGTCGAAAACCCTGTTTTCTTAGGCAATTTCCGCCATATCGTGCCTCTGCCTGAATCATATGGAGCAACCATGGCTACCCAAATGTCTAAGTCGCAGCTGATCGAAAAGATCGCTACGTCCACCGAAGTTTCGAAGAAGGAAGTCAAGGGCGTGATGGATGCGCTCGTTGACGTTGGCCACAAGGAGCTGAAGAAGAACGGGGTGTTCCTCGTCCCCGGCTTCGCCAAGTTCGTCGTGGTCAAGAAGCCCGCGACCAAGGCTCGCAAGGGTACCAACCCCTTCACGGGCGAAGAAATGATGTTCAAGGCCAAGCCGGCGCGCAAGATCGTGCGGGCCCGGCCGGTCAAGGCCGCCAAAGACGCGGTTTGATAGCGAAAAGGCCTCCGGTGACGGAGGCCTTTTTTGCTTGGCGTATTCCGAAGCCGGTTGGCTTCGGCTGCCGCTAGACCACCGGCGACCGGCCACCATCGACGTTGATGGCGGTCCCGGTGATGTATGATCCTTGCTCCGAGGCGAGGAAGCAGGCGAGGTTGGCGAATTCCTCCGCGGTGCCCATCCGCCCGAGCGGGACGCCCTTGGCGAGATCCCGGGTGAATGCGTCAAAATCCGTATCCGGCGCTTTCTGGGCGTGCCGCCTGACCCATTGATCGCTGACGATCAGGCCGACCAGCATCGCATTGACCAGCACGTTATGGGGACCGCCTTCGTTCGCCATCGCCTTGGTCAGCGCCATGCCGGCCGCCCGTGAGACCGAGGTCGGGGTTGATGCCGCAGCCGGGGCCTTGGCGCCGATGTTCAGCACATTGATGATGCGGCCCCATTTGCGGGCCTTCATGCCCGGCCAGACCAGCCGGCTGAAGCGGATCGCGGCGAACAGCTTCAGGTCGAGGTCGTCCTGCCACATTTCGTCGGTCACGGTCTCGAACGCCATCGCGCGCGAGGTGCCGGCGTTGTTGACGAGGACGTCGACCGGGCCGAGATCCGCGGCGATCCTGTCGTGGACCTTGGCAATCTCCGCCGCCTTCGAGACGTCGCAGACATAGTCGCGGACTTCGACGCCGTCCTTGGCGAGCAGTTCCCGCGCGGCTTTGAGGTCCTGTGCGCCGCGCGCCAGGATCGCAACCTTGGCACCCGACTCGGCAAAGCGCCGCGCGACGGCAAGCCCGATGCCCTTGCTGCCGCCGGTGACGGCGGCAACGCGCCCCTTCATGGTGACGTCCATTTTTTCCTCCCTGGATACGGCGGCTCTGCGACCGCTCAATGCTGTAACGCCAGACGAGGCCGGGGAGAAGTTCTCCCCGGGCATGGCGACGCCTGCGTTTTGCGGTCTGACGAAGCCGTGAAGGGCGGAATATCCATCCGGGAGCGGCGCCTCGCGCGATAAGGATATTTCCCGCATCGCACCTGCGAGAACGGCAATTTTGCTATTTCCAGTGCGGCCTTGTGGCAGCGGGCGGCCCAGCCAAAATCAAACAGAACAAACAACAGAGTCCAGGAGACTGCCATGGGCCTTCAGCAAGCAAAACTCGAGTCGCTCCCCTTCGTCACCGGCGAGCTCAACTACCTCGCGCCTACCCCCGGAAAACCGCAGACCTACGCTTTCGATCCGCCGCCAGGCGAGCCGCGGTCAACGGCGTTGTCCGAACCCCATCAAGTTCCGATCTTCGACGCCCGCCTGATTGCCGGCAGCCTGTCGCTGGATCGTGAGGGTTTCGCCTTGGTGCGGCACCCGAATTTGGTGAAGAATTTTTACGACGATAAGGAGGTTCGAAACGTCTACTATCCGGCCGCCGAAGCCTTTCTCCGGGCGACCCTGAAGGCGGACCGTGTCTTGATATTCGACCATACGGTCCGCAAGCGCGTGGAGGGTGCGGGCGATGTGCGGGGTGCCGGTCCGCGCCAGCCAGCGACGCGGGTCCACGTCGACCAGACCGATGTATCAGGAGCGAACCGTGTCCGCGAGCATCTGCCTGACGAGGCGGACGAACTGCTGAAGGGCCGCGTCCAGGTGATCAATCTATGGCGGCCGATCCGCGGACCACTGCGCGATGCGCCGCTCGCGATGCTGGACGGCCAGACGGTGGCGTCAGGCGATCTCGTCGCCTCCGACCTGATCTATCCGAACCGGCAGGGCGAGACTTATTCGGTGAAGTACAACCCCGACCATCGCTGGTACTACATTCCTGAAATGACGACCGACGAAGCGCTGCTGCTGAAGTGCTACGATTCCGCGACTGACGGCCGCACCCGGTTCGGGCCGCATACCGCCTTCATCGATCCGACCACGCCTGCCGATGCGCCCCCGCGCGAGAGTATCGAACTGCGGACGCTGGTGTTCCACAAGCACTGACCGCCCCGCCGGGAATGCAATTGGCATTATCAGGCTATTGATGTTACGCCCGGCCTCAACAAGGCCGGGAAGAAACGAAACATGGACGGCGCCAAAGCCGACGACGCGGATGTCAACATCCGCGCACTGATATTTGCGCTTCTGGCGCTGGCCTGCGGGCACATGCTGTCGACCCTGCTGCGGACGATACCGGCCGTCAGCCTCGACGTGATGGCCGCGGATTTCAAGACGCCGCCGCAAACGCTGGCGAGCCTGACCTCGATCTATCATTTCTCGTTCGCGGCGTCGCAGATACCGGTTGGCGCCGCGATGGACCGGTTTGGCGTCCGGCCGGTCTCCCTCAGTCTCCTGATCGGTACCATTGTCGGTGCGTTGGCGTCCGGCCTGGCAACGGGGTCGGAGAGTTTTCTGTTCGGACAATTCCTGCTCGGGGTCGCGACCTCAGGCATGCTGATGTGCCCGATGACGCTGGCGGCGAAGCAATTGTCGCCGGCGCGGTTCGGCCTGTGGTCCGGCGTGATCCTGTCGATCGGCAATATCGGCATGCTGCTGTCGTCGAGCCCGCTGGCCTTTGTCGTCGAACACTGGGGATGGCGGACAGGGTTCTGGATATCCGCCGCTCTAGGCGGTGTGGTCGCGGTCGCTGTCTTCCTCCTGGTTCCGAACCAGCCCGCCGGGCATGCCGATCGTTCGTCGCCGCTCTCGCAGATGGCCAGTGTCTTGCGCATCGGCCTGTCACGCCCGTTGCGCGGCTTGATTGCCATTGGACTGGTCTCGCTGGCGGCCGTGCTGGTGCTGCGGGGATTGTGGGGCGGTCCGTGGCTGATGGAGATCAAGGGGCTCGGCCGGATCGAGGCCGGCAACGCACTTGGCCTGTTCACGATCGTGCTGATCGTAGGTCCCGCTCTGATCGGAATTTTCGACCGGAGATTTGGCCATCGTCGGGAGGTGCTGGCGGCCGCGCATTTGCTGGCGGCGCTGCTGCTCGTCTTGATGGCGGCAGGGGCGACTCACTTTCCGGTCTCGGACCTGTTCGGCGTTGCGGCGATGCCGGCTCAGTATGACACCATTCTGCTCATGTTGATCGGCCTTGCCATGTCGGCCCCGGCGTTGGTGTTCGGCATGACGCGGCAACTCGTGGACGCGCAGAATGCCGGCAAGGCGCTCTCCGCAATCAATCTGGCGTTCTTCCTGGGGGCGGCGCTGATGCAATCGGCAACCGGCGTAGTCGCGGCCCTCCTCGGATTGCCCGCCGTGCTGCTGTTCATGGCCGCGGCGCTGATCATCGGGACGGTGGTGTTTTTGCTGTATACTTGAAACAGACCCGATCCCTGGTGTTGGTGGAAGATCGCATGTATCCGGATACAAATTCGTCGTCGCAAAAAATGTACGACCGCGCGTTATCGAGCCTGCCCGGCGGCAATACGCGCACTACCGTCTTCATGAAGCCCTATCCGATCTATGCCGCCCGCGGCGAGGGCTGCCGGGTGTGGGACCTCGACGGCCACGAATTCATCGATTGCATCAACAATTTCACCTCGCAGATTCACGGCCATGCCCATCCCGCGTTGATCAAAGCTGCGACCGCGCAGCTTGCGCTGGGATCGGCGTTCGGCCTGCCGACTGAATCCGAGGTCGATCTCGCCGAATTGCTGGCCGCGCGCTTGCCGTCGGTCGATCAGGTACGGTTCTGCAACTCGGGCACCGAAGCGGTGATGATGGCGCTGAAGGCGGCGCGTGCCCATACCGGCCGCCCCAAGATTGCAAAATGCGAGGGCGCCTATCACGGCTCCTATGATTACGCCGAAGTGAGCCTCGATCCGACGCCGGAAGCCTGGGGCCGCAATGCGCCGGTATCCGTCGCCTTCGCCAAGGGTACACCCGACAATGTGCTGGCGGATGTCTTGACCATTCCCTTCAACGACACCGAGGCCGCCGTCAGCCTGATCCGCGAGCATGGACCTGAGCTCGCCTGCGTCCTTGTCGATCCCATGCCCAATCGCGCCGGGCTGGTGCCGGCAGACCGGGCCTATCTCGAGGCACTGCGCAAGGTGACGCGCGAGGTGGGTGCGTTGTTGATCTTTGACGAAGTCATCACGTTCCGGCTTGGCTATCGCGGAGCGCAGGGCCTGTTCAACATCGACCCCGATCTGACCACGCTGGCAAAGATCATCGGCGGCGGTTTTCCGGTTGGCGCCGTCTGCGGCCACAAGGAGTTCATGGCCGTGTTCGATCCCCGCCCGGGCAAACCGGCGCTCCCGCATGGCGGCACGTTCTCGGCCAATCCGGTGACGATGCGCGCCGGCATTGCCGCGATGGAGTTGTTGAATGAGGCGGCGTTCGCGCGGCTCGACGCGATGGGGGAGGCGGTCCGTTCCGGGATCGACGCCGCCTTCCGCCGGCACAATGTGCCCGGCCGCACCGTCGGGCTCGGCTCGCTCTTGAAAGTTCATTTCACCGATCGCCCGGTGCGCGACTATCGCTCGGCCTATCTGACCGAGGAAGAAGCCAACCGCCAGGCAGTTTTCAACCGGGCGCTGCTCAATCGTGGCGTGCTGGCGGCAGGCAATGGATTGATGGCATTGTCGACCCCGATGACAGATGCCGATATACATGCGATCATCGATGCCGTATCGGGCGCGCTGTCGGAAGTTTCGGGCACGCTTTGATTTTGCGAGGTCGCGTAGCTTCGGATGGGTGGAGCGAAGCGATACCCATCGGCTGCGGCGCGTGATAGTGATGGGTTTCGCAAAGGGCTCAACCCATCCTACGAATAAACGAATAACAACGGGTAGTAATGTCCGCCAAGATCGATCCCATCACACGGTCCGTCGTCCAGCATCGGCTCAGTTCGATCGTCAAAGAGATGGGCGAGGCCATGCTTCGCACCTCCTACTCGCAAATCCTCAACTCCAGCCGCGACTTTTCGCTGGGAATTTGCGACACGCGCGCCCGCCTGATCGCGCAGGCCGATCATCTGCCGGTCCATGTCGGCGCACTACCATGGGCCACGATCGCGGTGGAGGAGCGCTTCAAGGACGTGCAACGGGGCGACGTCTTCCTGCTCAACGATCCCTATTATGGCGGCAGCCATCTGCCTGACCTCACCGTCTTCGTGCCGGTGTTCGATGGCGACAAGCGCCTGCTGTGGACCATCGTGCGCGCCCATCAAAGCGATATCGGCGGCGCCACCCACGGCGCCTACAATCCCGGTGCGACCGAGATCTGGCAGGAGGGCCTGCGCATTCCGCCGATCAGACTCTCCGAGGCGGGAAAGCCGCGCGAGGATATTTTGGAGATGCTGGCGCTGAACGTACGAAACCCGCGCGAGTTTCGCGGCGATCTTGCCGCCATGCTGGGTGCGGCGCATCTCGGCGAGCGGCGGGTCGCAAAATTGTTCAGCGAGTTCGGCGCGCCGGTCGTCGAAGCCGCAATCGAGGCCATCCTGGACGCCACCGAAGCGCAGACCCGCGCCGTGGTCTCGACCTGGAAGGACGGCGTCTTTCACGGCGAGGCGTTTCTCGATGATGACGGGCATGGGCGCACGGATATCCGGATCGCGGCCAAGGTCACCAAGAAGGGCAGCGACGTCGAGGTCGATCTGACGCAATCCGATCCGCAGTCGACCAGCTTTGTGAATTCCTCGCATGCCAACATGCAGGCCGCGGTCGCGATGGCCTTTGCCTATCTGATCGACGCCGAAATTCCCAAGAACACCGGCGCGCTGCGGCCGTTGAAGGTGATCGCCAAACAGGGAACGATCGTCTGGGCCGATCCGGGCCGGCCGGTGACCTTGTGCACCAGCCATCCCTCCAACGAGATCGTCGAAGCGATCGTGAAGGCATTGTCGGCCTCCTGTCCGGAGCGCGCGATGGCCGGATGGAGCCGCAGGTTCCGGATCGCGATCCAGGGCGAAGACCCGCGCACCGGCAAGAGTTTCATCTGGCATTTGTTTCAGGCGCGCCCGGGCGGCGGCGCGTCCTCCGGCGGCGACGGCTGGTCGTCGATCGGCGAGTGGCACAGCGTCGGCGGCCTCAAATTCGGCAGTCTCGAAGTTGCCGAGGCGAGGTTCCCGCTGCATTTCCGTCAGCATGAATTCCGCGAAGGCTCCGGCGGCGACGGACAGTTCCGCGGCGGTCTCGGCGTGGCCCTCGATCTGGTGCTGGAGACCGAAAAGCCGTCGCGCGGCAACACCGCCGGCGACGGCGCCCGCCGTGGTCCCTGCGGCATGCTCGGCGGCGAAGACGGCGAGCCACATCACTATCGCCTGCTGTCCGAGGGCCGCGAGGCGCGCGTGTTGCGGACCAAGGAAGTCGGGATCGAGCTGCGTCCCGGTGATTGCCTCGAAATACGCTCCTCCGGCGGCGGTGGCTGGGGGCCGTCATCCAAACGAACAGCGGAGGCGCGACGGCGCGACGCCGAACAAGGCCTGACCAATGTTTCCGCGGAGCGACGTGGCTGACGATGTACACAATCGGCGTTGATGTCGGCGGAACCTATACCGATCTCGTGGCTACGGATGCGAACGGGCGGACGATATTCGCAAAATCACCATCCACGCCCGCCGATCAGTCGATCGGCGTCATGACCGGCCTGGAAGAACTGGCGCGACGCCTAGACGTCTCGCGCGCGGACATGCTCGCCGCCACCGATCGCTTAGTGCATGGCACCACGGTGGCGACCAACGCGCTGCTGGAGCGCAAGGGCGCCAGGGTTGCGCTACTCACCACCGAAGGCCATCGCGACGTCATTGAAATGCGCGAAGGTCTCAAGCCCGACCGCTACGATCTGCGCTCGCCACCGCCGGAGCCTCTGGTGCCGCGCGAACTGCGCTTCGGCGTTCGCGAGCGATTGAAGGCCAGCGGCGAGATTTTGATTGAGTTGGACCAAGCCTCGCTCGATGAAGCCATCGCCGGCATCCGGAAGTTGGGTGCGACCTCGGTCGCGGTGTGCTTCCTGCACTCCTATCTCAATCCCGTGCACGAACTCGCTGCGGTCGAGCGGCTGGCGAAAGAGTTGTCTGATGTGAGCGTGTCGCGCTCCAGCGACGTGCTGCCGCAGATCAAGGAATATGAGCGCGTTTCGACTACGATCGTGAACGCCTATGTCGAGCCGATCGTGCGGCGCTATCTCACCAATCTCGAACGGCGGCTGAAAGAGGCCGGCCTCAAGGGCAGCCTGTTCGTGATCCTGTCGCATGGCGGCATGGCGCCGGTCGGGGAGGCGTCGCGCCTCGCTGCGGGCACGGTGCTGTCAGGCCCGGCCGGCGGCATGTCGGGCGGGCGTCGCTGCGCTGAACTCCTTGGTATTCCGGATCTGGTGCCGTTCGACATGGGCGGAACCAGCACCGACATTTCCCTGATCTCGGACGGGCACGCGTCGCTCTCCGCCGATGGCCTGCTCGCGGGGCAGCGCATTGCGTTGCGCAGCCTCGACATTGCGAGCATCGCGGCCGGCGGCGGTTCGATCGCCAGCGTTGACGCCAGCCGCACATTGCGGGTCGGACCGGAAAGCGCGGGCTCGATCCCGGGCCCCGCTTGTTATGGCAATGGCGGGCAGGCGGCGACCGTCACCGACGCCAATGTCGTGCTCGGCTATCTCGATGCGGCCGCCTTCATGGGCGGCCAGCGTCCGCTCGACCGCGCCGCTTCGGAAGCGGCGGTCGACCGCATTGCCAGGTCGATGGATCTGTCGCGCGTCGAGGCCGCCGCAGGCATCTACCGCATGATCAATTTGAACATGGCCGACGGCATCCGGCTGATGACGTTGCGCCGCGGCGTCGATCCGCGAAAATTTGCGTTGTTGAGTTTCGGCGGCGCGGCGGGTCTTCATGCCGCCGAAGTCGCGCGTGAACTGGAGATCAAGCGCATCATCGTGCCGACGGTGGCGTCGGTTCTTTCTGCGTGGGGCATGCTGACCAGCGACCTCCGCTACGAGATGAGCCGCACGCATTATGGCAAAGCCGCGCGGATTTCGGCCGGCGAAGTGCGCGAGCTGTTCGCCGAACTGGAGCAGGCGGCCGCCGGCCGGCTGCGTTCGTGGTTCAAGGGACCGCTGTCGATCGAACGCTCCGCCGAGATGCGTTATGGCGAGCAGATTTTCGAGATCGATGTGTCGCTGGATGGCCTCGACTGGAATGCGCCTGATCTGGTCGACCAGATCGAGCAGCGTTTTCATCGCAAGCATGAAGAACTCTATACCTACGCCTCGCCCGGGCAGGAGGTCGTGTTCGTCAACGCGCGTGTCGCGGCGGTCGGCGCCGTCGCACCGAACGATCAGAACACGCGGCCGGCGGCGTCTGCGGGCGTTTGCGCGCCACGCGGCAAGCGACAGGCGTTTTTAGGCGCTTGGCGTGAAGTGCCGGTCTATGCACTCGACGACCTGCAGCCGGGCCACACCCTGGCTGGTCCCGCCATCATCGAGGCCGAAACCACGACGGTGCTGGTCGATACCGGCGACCGCGTAATGGTCAATGATCTCGGCTGGCTGGATATCACGCTGCGCTGAGGATGCTGTGATCGTAGCCCGGATGAGCGAAGCGATATCCGGGATTTCCCTGTCTGCACGGTCCCGCATATCGCTACGCTCATGCGGGCTACTTCCAGAGCCAACACAATAATTGATTTCAATAACGCTGGATTGGGCGGTATTATTGCAAGCGCTGGGTTAGGCGTCACAAGCTTGGGTTAGCTTGGCGTTCGAGGCCGTGCTGATGAAAACAAGAATAAAATGGCTGCTATCAGCCTTCTTCGCCACATTTTTGTTGGTGTCGATTCCGACGACCCTGCAACCGGCCCAGGCTGGCGGCGTCACCGATACCGAAATTCGTATCGGCAATATCATGCCCTATACCGGGCCGCTGGCCGCATTCGCGGCGATCGGCAGGGCCGAAGCCGCCTATTTCGACATGATTAATGATCGCGGCGGCATCAATGGCCGCAAGATCAAATTCATCTCCCGCGACGACAGCTCCAATCCGAGGATGGCAGCCGAGCATACGCACCAACTGGTAGAGCAGGACAACGTGCTCTTGATGTTCGGATCGTTCGGCACGCCGAGCAATCTGGCGACGCGAACCTATCTCAACGAGAAGAAAGTCCCGCAGCTCTTCGTCGCATCCGGCGACGAGGAGTGGGCGCATCCAAAGCGGTTTCCGTGGACCATGGGCTGGCAACCGACGTTTCGCGCCGAGGGGCGGATCTACGCCAACTACATCCAGGCCAGCTACCCCGATCGCAAGATCGCCGTGCTCTGGCAGAACGATCAGTTCGGGCGCGATCTGTTCCGGGGATTGCAGGAGGGCCTTGGCGTTACCGCCCGCATGATCGTGGCAGATATCGCGATCGATGCGGACATGTCGATCGATGCCCAGGTCGATATCCTCAAGAGCTCCGGCGCTGAAGTGCTGGTGCTCAATTGCGCGCCGCCGATCTCGGCGCGCGCGATCCGCCGGGCGGCCGAGCTGGGTTGGCATCCACAATTGTTGCTGGTGAATGCGGCGGCTTCGATCGCCAACGCGCTGCGACCGGCAGGGCTTGCGAATGCCGCCGGCGTGATCTCGACCTCGTTCCTCAAGGACGCCGACGACGCCACCTGGAAGGACGATCCTTCCATCAAGGCCTGGCTGGCATTCATGGACAAATATTATCCCGATGGCGACAAGGAGGATAGCTACGCCATCTTCGGCTATGCCGTGGCCGAGACCTTGGTCCAGGTATTGACTCAGTGCGGCGACGACCTGTCGCGCGAGAACATCATGCGACAGGCGGCGTCGCTCAGGAATTACCAGGGCCCCATCGTTCTGCCCGGCATTGCCATCAACACCGGGCCGGCGGATTTTCATCCCATCAAGCAGATGCGGCTGGTGCAGTTTGACGGTACCGCTTGGCAACCGATCGGCGACGTGATCGAGAGCGCGTTTGTGAGCAAGCCGAACGATAATTGAGGGAAACCCCACCGTCGTCGTCCCGGCGAACGCCGGGACCCGTAC
>JACDAG010000921.1 GCA_013695565.1 Bradyrhizobium sp. | reverse complement strand
CTCATAGGCGGCGCGGATTTCCTCCGCCTGCCCGTTGGCCTCGATGATCAGGTCGATCGGACCGTCCTGCAAATGCAGCCGCTTGCCGTCAGTGAGGAGCGCAATTTGCGGGAGGCGCTTCATGCGTGCCGTCCCGGAATATAGGGCATCGAACGGGTCTCGGTGTTGTCCTTGAGAGAGGCCAGCGGCCGGACGTGGTCCATATGGCCGCCGAGCGCCGCATAGTCCGAGAGCCGCAGCGTGAATTCGATCGGCGCGACCAGCGCCGGCGTCGGCACGTAGCCGAATGCGCCCGCCGGCATCTGCGTGACATCGACCATGAAGGTGATGCCGCCGCCGGGCCAGACATAAACCGGCGCGCCGCCGCTGGTGACCCGGGTCAACGCATCCTTGACCGACCGCGTCAGCCGCACCGGATTGTCGGTAACCCCGGCGCGCAGCGAGCCGCCGGCGCCGCCCATGAACAGCACCGTGCATAGCGCCGGTTCGCAATTCTCCTGGATACGCTCGACCGAGAGTTTGAGATCGAGCGGCATTGGCGTCTCGACCGGCTTGAGGGCGTCGTCGAGCACGTAATAGGCGGCGTGTTCGCCGGTGGTCGAAACCATCAGCATGGTCAGGCCCGGCCGTGCTTCCTTTGGATTGAACGGACCCAGCACCGACAACGGATCGGAGATCCTGGTGCCGCCCCAGCCGGTGCCGGGCTCGGCGACCTGGAAATATCGGCCCGGCGTCGAGCGCCGCCCCTTCATCTTGATCCCGGTGTCCGGAATATCCAGCAGCTTGCCGGCTTGATGTTCACTGAGAACGCCGGTGATGTGATCGTCCACCACGACGACTTCATCGACCTTGCCGTGCCATTGTTTGGCGAACATGCCGATGGTCGCCGAGCCGCAGCCGACCCGCATCCGTTCTTCGGCGACGCCATTGACGATCGGCGGGTATCCGGCCTGCACCACCACGGTGGCGCCGCCATCGATGGTGAGTTCGACCGGCTTGCAATTGGAGAGGTCCATCAGCGCGTCGCAGGTGACGCGCCCCTCTTTCTTCGAGCCGCCGGTGAGATGATGCACGCCGCCGAGCGAGAGCATCTGCGAGCCATATTCGCCGGTCGTGACATGGCCGATCGCCTCGCCCTGCGCACGCACGGTCGCGGTTTCGGGGCCGAGATGGCGATCGGTATCGATCTTCACCTTGATGCCGCAATAGCTGAAAATGCCCTCGGTCACGACCGTGACCATGTCGACGCCGTCGATCTCCGACGACACGATGAACGGCGCCGGCTTGTAATCGGGATACGTCGTGCCGGCGCCGATCGCGGTCACGAATACATTGGGCTCGCGGACGAGCTTGCCGTCCCAATCGCCGCCGCCGGCCTGGAACGGCACCAGCCGGCCGCCATGCGACACCGTTCGCTCCAGCACGATATGCGGATCGACGCGGACCAGCTCGCCGGCGTGATTGGCGTAGCGATCGCACGCGCCCGCCGCACCCGGCTTGATGTAGCACATCACCGGACAGGCATCGCAGCGGATCTTGTCGTCGGTCGCGGTCGTCGCATCAGTCATGAACAAGCCTGCAAGATCGGGAGGCGCCGATCATACCTGCATTTCCGCAGGTTCGATCAATTTGTTCGTACACGAACGATTTTGCGCGCGGACGGAAATCCTGTCAAGCGGGCGGAGGCGCGAAAAAGCGCGGTTGCCGCATAAAAACTCATTTGCCTCCTGTCAGTGTTTATAAAGCGGGCAAGGGCGCCAGCCCCCGTTCCGATTGGATCGGAACGGGGTTTGTCTTTTGTTTTGACGCGTTTTCTTCACGCGAACCGGGGTCCACTTCGCTGGAAAACGCTATGGTTTGCGGAACGCCCGCTTGCACGTTTGTATACAAACGGTATCTTCGAACGGCATTCCGCACGATATTTTGCAGCGCAACCGGGGCACAGGGGAGCATGACGCAGAGCACGATGCGCCTGACCGTCAACGGCAAAGCCTGTGATGTCGATGCCGCGCCCGACACCGCGTTGCTCTATGTGTTGCGCAACGAACTCGCCCTGAACGGACCGAAATATGGCTGCGGCCTCGGCGAATGCGGCGCCTGCGCGGTGCTGATCGACGGCGAGGCGGCGCGCTCCTGCGTGATCCCGATCGAAGGCTGCGCCGGCCGCGACATTGTGACGCTCGAAGGCCTCGGCTCGCGCACGCATCCCGATCCCGTGCAGCAAGCGTTCATCCACGAACAGGCCGCGCAATGCGGCTATTGCCTGAACGGCATGATCATCAGCACCAAGGCGCTGTTGACGCGCAACGCGCATCCTTCCGAGAGTGAGATACTGGAAGCGTTGCGCCATAATCTCTGCCGCTGCGGCGCGCATATCGAAATCATCCGCGCGGCGATGCGGGCCGCGGGCCATGCCGTCGAGGCCTACGACTGATGGCAACGCCGGACTCTCCAGCACAGGGATCGTTGACGGTTGTGCGCCCGACAGGGTCCGGCGCATTCGAGACCTTCATCAGGATTACCAGCGACGGTTCGGTCACCGCCTATAACGGCCATGTCGATCTCGGCACCGGCATCCGTACTGCATTGGGACAGATCGTCGCCGAAGAACTCGACGTGTCCTTTGCCCGCGTCGTCGTGGTGCTCGGCGACACTTCCGTCGTGCCGAACCAGGGTGCGACGATCGCGAGCGAAACCATCCAGATCACGGCGGTGCCATTGCGCAAGGCCGCGGCACAGGCGCGGCAATTCCTGATCACGCGTGCGGCGGAACGGCTGGAAGTCGCAGCCGATGATCTCCGCATCGAAGACGGACTGATCCACGGCAAGAACAACCGCAGCGTCAGCTATGGCGAATTGATCGCCGGCGAGATCATTCGCCTCGAACTCGCCGATGACGTGCCGGTGAAGGACGTCAGCGCCTACTCGATCGTCGGGCAGTCGATGCCCCGCGTCGACCTGCCGGCGAAGGCAACCGGCGAACTGGTCTATGTCCACGATATGCGCCTGCCCGGCATGCTGCACGGCCGCGTAGTGCGGCCGCCTTATGCCGGCATCGATGCCGGCCCGTTTGTGGGCACCAGCCTGATCGCGGTCGCCGAAGCCTCGGTGCGCGATATCCCGGGACTGGTGG
>JACDAG010000186.1 GCA_013695565.1 Bradyrhizobium sp. | reverse complement strand
CACCGCAGCATTCGGTAGCGGCACCGCAGCGTCGGTTGAAGCCGAAGAGATCGGAATGAGACGCCCAAAACGAAAGACCCGTCCGGGGGGACAACCGGACGGGTCAAGCTATATGGGCGCTTGGGGTGGATGGGCGCTCGCGCCGAATACAGCCGATGGGGAGGGATAACCGCTCCCACATTTATTAGTCGCAGCAGCTTCGCCGGACGTTCAAAAGGTCGGTCGATTTTTTTAACTTTTATTCGGGGGCTCAATGCCCCGAAAATCACCGCGTAGCGGCGCGATTGACGCTGTTTGCGGCCGATTTGTCGGACGCCATCGCGGGCGCCAAGTCATTCATCGCCCTGCTCACGGAAGCGTTATCGGCAGGCTGCGGCTTTTGAGAACCGGGAGTTCCCGAGACCGCGGCGAGCGGTACCGCCGGCGCGGCGGTCGAGGCGGTGACCGCGGCGAAAGCATCGACCTCGCCGGCCCCGAACTGATCGTCGCGGCCGGGTGCGCCGAGGTCGCGGGCGGTCTTCTCCAAAATCGCGCGCAGATCGTTCGGCTTCAACGCAGGATTGCGCTCCAGCATCAGTGCGGCGACACCGCTGACATAGGCGGCTGAGAACGAGGTACCCGACGTGATCTGGTATTTCTCATCGGGCGCCGGCAGGAAGATATCGGCGCCAGGCGCCGCGATGGAAATGTGAACGCCGCGGTTCGATGCCGCGAACAGCTTCTCCTGCGCGTCGGTACCGCTCACCGCAATCACGTTCGGATTGGCGGCGGGATAGAGCGCCGGCGATTTGGCGCCGGCATTGCCGGCGGCGGCCACCATCAGGATTCCCCTGGACGCGGTCGCGGCAATACCGCGCTCGATCAAGGGATCCTTTGGACCGGCGAAACTCATATTGATGATCTGCGCGCCGTGCTCGGCCGCATAATCCAGGCCCTTCAGGATCACATAGGAGGTGCTTTCCGCACCACCGGCGCCGCCGCCGAATGCACGGATCGCCAACAGCCGCGCCTCCGGCGCGCTTCCCATCAGCTTGCCATGCGCCACGATCGCGCCGGCAATGCCGGTGCCGTGGACATGCGGACCTTCCTTGCTGCCGAGCGCATCGAAGCTGTCGGCAACCGAATTGACGAGTTCGGGATGTTTGGCGTCAACGCCTGAATCGATCACCGCAATCGTGACGTTCATGCCGCGGACCAGCTTGTGCGCCTGCGGCAAGCGAAGCTGCGCGACCGCATATTGCGAGACGTCGCCCTCGCTCATCCCCCGCTTCTGATCCTGCAGCATGTAGCGGTAATTGAACTGCACAAATTTCACGCCGCCGCTGACGTCAGCGGCGAATTCACGGCGGACGATATCCACCGGGCGCTGATCGACGATGCGGAACAGGCCGATGGTGCTGCCTAGCAGCGGAAACTCCTGCGATGCGATCCGCTCCAGCCCGTGGCGTCGCGCCAGCTCATCGGCCTGCGTCAGCGACAACGTGCTGTCGATCTCGGCAACGAGTTCGTTCTGGACCGTGCGCAGATCGATCGCGGCCTGCGGCGGCGAATTGTTGCGCGGACCGCTATTGCCCTTTTTGCCCGAGGCGCCGTTGCCGCCGCCATCGACCGCGATGATTGGACGGTCGAAGCATTCGCCGTCAGGCCCGCGATTGGCGAATTGGCAGACAGGATAGAGGTTGGGCGAAAAACGAAGCGGAAGGGTTGGATCCACACCGACACGCGAGATCTCGGGACGCGGTATCCGCCCAATGGTCGTCGGTCCTCCGCCTTCCTTGGTCGGTGGAATGCGCGCGATAACCCCTACGGTGGGCCGGTTGGTGATGACAGGTCGGTTGGTGATGACAGGCCGGCCCGTGACATCCGAACTGACTCGCCCGCCGACGACCGGATTAACGGTAACCCGCGACGTTGACGTCGGATTGATTGTCGGTACACGGGAATCCATGCGCAGGCTCGGGGTGCGCATGATGCTTTGCGCGTAAGCCACCGAACCGCCAAGAAGCACAAGCGGCAACGCCACCGCCGACAATGCCCATGCCGCGCGCTGCGTCCTGCTCCGCCAATTCACGCCAACGTGGATCATGGGACCTCGGCTTGGCCAAGCATGCGACCGACGCCTTATGGCGTCGGCACCGCAAGATTGACGATCTTCTCACCTTGCAACTTGCTCAGAAGACTCGCGACTTCGTCCTTGCCGAGTGCGCGGCTGCCAAACTGCAGCCGGAACATGCCGCCCTTGGCGCCATCGACGATCGAGGCCTGATAGTTATCGAGCAGCGCGGTGATGTCAGCGATGCGGGCTTCCGGCGTAAACCGCACCAGCGCGCGCGGCGGCGCGGCCGCAGCAAGCTCGCGGGTAATCGGCGCCGCGGTCTGATTGAGGCTCAGCGAAGCGGTCTGGAACGAAGCGGTCTGGTTCTTCACCAGCACCGCACCGATCACACCGGCCTGCAGCAGCAGCGCCACGGCGCCGAGGCTCGCCGACCAGGCCAGCGTCCGCGGCGAAAGCCGGGTGAAGAATTCCACAACCCGCGCCGAGAGACTGGTCGACAGCGACGGCTTGCGCACCGGCTCGCCGTCGATCGCCGCAAACAGCTTCTGCATGGCGCGCGCCGACGGCGCACCCAGGCTTTCGTTGAGATGAATGGTCTCGGCGTATTCCTCGCGGATGACGGCATATTGCCGGGCCAGATCGGGATCGCTGGCGAGCGCCTCGTCGACACGGCGCGCATCGCGCGCGTTCAGCGTGCCGGCCGCGTGGAACGGAAACAGCATTTCGACTTCGCTGGGCTCGTGATCCAGCATTTTTTTGCTTACCGCCATCATGGCCAACCTCGTTCAATGCCGGCTGCCTTCAGCAGTTCGGCTAATTTCTTGCGCGCATAAAACAGGCGCGTCTTGACGGTGTTTTCCGGAATTCCGACGATTTCGGCCACTTCTTCCACGGACTTCTCGTGGTAGTAGACGAGATCGACGATCTCCCGATGCTCAGGCGAAAGTGATGTCAGGCACTTGCGCAACGCGTCACTGGTATCTTTCTTCTGCACCACCACTTCCGGATCATCGGACGTATCCTCGATCGCGTTCGCGGTCTCATCGTCCAGTCCAACGTCCTTGCGGCGCCTAAGTGCCGACAGGGCCTTGAACCGCGTAATCGCCAACAGCCAGGTGGTAACGGCAGATCGGCCTTCGAACTTGCCAGCCTGACGCCATACATCGAGAAAAACCTCGCTGATGAGGTCTTCCGCAACTTGTTCGTTCCTGACGAGCCGAAGCCCGAAGCGGAACACCCTGACATGGTGCCGTCCGTACAGCACCTGCATCGCGAGCCGGTCGCCTTGAGCGATCCGAGCGATCAGAATTTCGTCTGAAGCCGCCTGTGTCGCGCTCAATTGCCGTCTCGCAAGGTTGGTCGGGGGGAGATGGCCGAGGGTTCGACGGCGGGGGCAAGATTCTTCACATTACGGCAATGTCCCGGCCGCATGTGTGATCTACCCCACACTGTCTGTGATCTACCGCACAGACAAACGCTAGCCAGCATCGCGGCCTGCGAGAACGAACATAACCCCGAAATCGGTATCATAATACAGAATTACTTTCCAAGAGAGCGCATCACCCGGTGCGACCATACCAAGGCTTGGTCCACAAGGCAGCATCTGCTTACAGCCTGTGCTGCCACGCAACGGTTCCGGTAGTCCGAATCCGGCGAATTTCCGTTGCGAAACAGAGCAATGGCAGGGTTTTAACGGATCAGATTCGGTCCAAAAGATACCAAACCTAAAGGCTTTCCCACTTAGATTTTTTGAGCAGTTCCACTTACGGCGAGACCATGGCGGCGTCCTCATTCGTGAATCCAGCCGATCTGGATAGCGTCGGTTCCCAGCCGGCGGCGAAGGCGCTTGCCCGGCGCGCCAAGCAGCGCCGCCAGATCCTGGTCATGATCGGCGTCAGCTACCTGATCGACGCCGGGGTCCTGCTGCTCTACGCCCACGCCGGCTCAATACCGCTGATGATCGCCCCGGCCTATGCGGCCTCCGGCCTGACGCTGGTGATCTTCAGCATCCTTCTTTCCGAGTTCGGCTTCAACGAACGTTTCAAGGATCATTACCTGGTCGCCCCGCAGGCGACCGTCTGCATGCTGATCGCGCTGGCGTTCACCTATATCGCGCCGGAAGTCGGCGGGATGTTCCTCTGCACGCTGTTCATCGTGTTCAGTTTCAGTTCGCTGCGTTCGACACCTGCGCAGACCATGGCGATCTGGACGGCGATGACGATCGGCCTCGCCGGGCTGTTCCTGTTGACCGACAAGCCGGTCTCGATGCCGCATGGCGGTCACCTCGAGCGCTTTGCCACCCTCTTGGTGTTCGTCCTCACCATCGGGCGCTGCATGTTCCTCGGCATGTTTTCGAGCTCGCTGAAGCAATCGCTCTATCAGAGCGGACTGAAACTCAAGGAAGCCTACAAGCGGATCGAGGAGCTCGCCGAACTCGACGAACTGACAGGCTCGTATAACCGCCGCTGCATCATGCGGATGCTGGACGAGGAGATCACCCGCGCCGGCCGCAATGGCACACCCTGCTCGATCGCGCTGATCGATCTCGACTGGTTCAAGCGCATCAACGACGGCTTTGGTCATCCGACCGGCGACGAGGTGCTGCGGACCTTCGCCATCACGATGTTCGCCAACATCCGCGGCATCGACCGCTTCGGCCGCTACGGCGGCGAGGAATTCCTGCTGGTGCTGCCCGACATGAGCACCGAGAACGCCGTGCGCACGCTCGACCGGCTGCGCGCGATTATTGCAGACCTCGACTGGAGCGCATTCTCGCCCAACATGAGCGTGACCATTTCCGCAGGCGTCTCAACGCTCAAGCCGGAGGAAACCCCGGACACATTCCTCGCACGCGCCGATTGCGCGCTTTACGACGCCAAGGCACGGGGACGCAATCGCATTGCCAGCGCCTGACCGACCATTTTCAGTTCCGTTGACGGAGAATCCGTCGCCGGCTTTTGCTCCAGGATAGAGTCACATGGGTTCGAAATCCGCTACCGCCCCCGCAAGTCTGCTCGACGAGCTGCAGACCACGCTCGCGCATGGAACCGTCGCCCGCCGGGTAGAGACCCTGCGCCGGGTGACCGACCTCTTCATCACCGGCGTAGTGGATTATTCGAACGAACAGGTCGGACTGTTCGACGATGTCTTCCAGTGCCTGATCGTCCACATCGAAACATCAGCCAAGACGCTGCTTGCCAACCGCCTCGCGCCGATCGACACGGCGCCGCCGCTCACGATCCGGGCGCTGGCATTCGACGACGTGATCGAGGTCGCCGGGCCCGTGCTGTCGCAATCGGCGCGGCTCGACGACAAGACCCTGATTGAAAATGCGCGCAGCAAGAGCCAGGCGCATTTGATGGCGATCTCGACGCGAAAAGTTTTGAGCGGCGCCGTCACCGACGTGCTGGTCCAGCGCGGCAACGACGAAGTGGTCCAGAGCACCGTCAATAATCCGGGCGCCGAATTCACCGAGCGCGGCTTTACGCGGCTGGTCAGCCGCGCCGAGGGAGACGACAATCTCACGACCTGCGTCGGCCTGCGTCCGACGATACCGCCGCATCTGTATTTGAAACTGCTGGCCAAGGCATCGGACACGGTGCGGCAGCGGCTGGAGGCGGCCAACCCGCAAATCGCGGCCCAGGTGCCGACCGCGGTCAAGGAAGCGACGCGGCGCGCGCGCTCCGCACCATCCGCGATCACCAAGAACACCGCGATTGCCCACGCGCTGATCAAGTCGCTTTACGAGGATGGCCGCCTCGACGAATTCCAGTTGGCGTCATTTGCCGAGGCCGGCAAATTCGACGAAGCCAACGCCTCCATTGCAGCGTTGGCCAACGTACCGGTCGCGGTCGCCGAGAACATGATGATCGAAACCCGCGCCGAAGGCGTGATGATCCTGGCGAAAGTGGCGAGCCTGTCATGGTCGACCGTGCGGGCGATCATCAACATGCGCGACGAATTGATGGGTGCGGAGCCGACCGATATCGCGGCCTGCAAGGACACCTACGAACGGCTGCGGCCGTCGACCGCCCAGCAAGTGCTGCGCTTCCACCGCATGCAGCAGAACGCGCCTGCGGCTGCCAAAACCTGATCGGACCGAAAACGCTTTACCTTTGTCTTGACGCGTTTTCTTCACGCGAACCGGTGTCCACGTCGCTTGAAAACGCCCTTTAGAACCTGAGCAGCTTCGATCCGGCCAGCGCGCCGATCGCGGTCACCAGCGCGGTCGAGAGCGTGTACCAGGTCGCAACGAACAGCGGTGAATCATCCGTGCAATGCGAGGCATACAGCGTCGCAGCCAATCCCGCCGACAACAATCCGGCGATGGCGCCGGCCACCGCCGGCCGCGCCGGCGCACCGTGACGGAGCCCGATCAGCGCACCCGCCAGCATCGGCAATGACAAGAGCGGGATCGCGATCATGCAGACCCGCGAATTGTTGCCCATCATCCGTGTCATCATCGGCAGCCGCTGCGGCATCATCATCTCGCCGCCGATCCCTGCGGTCAGCAGCCCGGCCGGGATCAACAGCAACCAGCCGAAACCGCGCAACGAGGCTTCCGGCCGCGACAAATGCAGGCTGACAGCGATAGCCGCGATCGCCAGCGCCAGCGTCACCGCGAATTTCAGGTCGAAGAACGGGTTGCGCATCGCGGTCATCACGTCGGGCCGGATGCCCAACTCGGTGAAGAACATCAGGAGCGAGACGGGGGCCGCCGCCACCAGCGCCAGCATCAGCGCAAAGCCGACCGGGCGTGCGCGGTGGGCATTGTCGGCACTGAGGGTTCGAATGAGCTGATCGGTATCCATTCTCATTGTTCCCGTAACTTCGCCGTCAGGCTGGTCAACCCGCGGTGCAGCGCCACCCGCACCGCCCCCTCGGTCATCGCCAGTTTGGCCGCGGTATCCTTGATCGAGGCACTCTCGACGGCGATCGACTGCAACACATCGCGCTGGCGCGCCGGCAGCAACTGCAACTGGGCCGCGACCTCGCCCGCCGACGCGGTCTCGACCGGGGCCTCGCCCGGGAGCACCTCGGCGAAATCCTCGATGTTGACGAACACCCGCCGGCCGCGGCGGCGCAGCGCATCGATCAGCTTGTTGCGGGCGATCGCAAACAGCCATGGCGCGAACGGGGCGTCGGCGTCCCAGGTATGCCGCTTCAGATGCACCGCCAACAAAATGTCCTGCACGATGTCCTCGGA
>JACDAG010000843.1 GCA_013695565.1 Bradyrhizobium sp. | reverse complement strand
ACACCGCCATCCTTGACGCCTGCCAGGACGCGTGGCGAAAACTTCTAGCCGAGACAGGCCGCATAACCTCCATCGCTCAGCGCGATTGGGCCACCATCGGTCAATCCCTTTGAAGGCTGGTATAACTCATTGGAAAGACTCGGAGAGATGTGTAGATGCCCTAGTGCTTTCGCAGGGACGACGGAAGCGATTATCCCCCCGCCCACACATCCAGCACGTAGCGGTTCTTGGCTCCGAGGTCGTCGATCCAGCGCAGGCCCGCTGCTTCGTCGGCACCGGTGCGTTCGCGGTAGATCGACACCAGCGCTGCCTTGACGTCGGGTTCCATCTTGCTGCCGTCGCCGCAGACATAGACGATCGCGCCCTTCTCGATCAGGCTCCAGACGCGATCCTTCTGCGCGGCGACCTGATGCTGGACATAGGTCTTCGGGCCGTCGGCACGCGAGAACGCGGTATGCAGTTCGGTGACGCCGTTGGCGGCGAACGCCTTCAGTTCATCCGCGTAGAGATAGTCCTGCTCGGGATTGCGGCAGCCGAAGAACAACAGCGCAGCGCCGAGGCTTGCGCCCTTGGCCTTGCGGTCGGCGCGCTCCTGCAGGAAGCCACGGAATGGCGCCAGCCCCGTGCCCGGCCCGATCATGATGATCGGCACGGATGGATCGTCCGGCAGGCGGAAGCCGGCCTTGGTCTCGCGCACCGTGGCATGGACGGTGTCGCCGGCGCGGCGGCCGGCGAGATAGTTCGAGCAGACGCCCTTGTAGACGCCGCGGCCCGAGCTTGCGGGCGCCTCGACCACGCCGACAGTGACGCTGCAGCGCGAGGGTTCGCCTGCCGGCGAGGACGAGATCGAATAATAGCGCGGCGCCAGCAGCGACAGCATTTCCAGATAGGCGTGGAACGGCAGCTCGCAGGCCGGATATTCCTCCAAGAGGTCGAACACCGATTTGCGCTTTCCGATAACATCGCTGCGGTAAAGCTCGGTCGAGGTCGCGTCGTCGCCGACATAGGCCAGCAGTTTCGGCTTGGTCATCGGACAGCGCGTGTGTTCCGACATGATCTGGATCTGCTTGCGGGTCGCGATCTGCTGCAGCTCGACGAACTCGGTCAAGAGCCGCCCGACCGAGACGACATCGCCCACCGGCAATTGCGCGCGGCGGCCTTCGGCGACCGCGAGCCTGATCTGGTCGGCGGGCAGAAAACCGAAACGGCGCGCGACGGAATCGACCAGCGCCGGATCGTTGCGCGGCACCACGCTGAGATGGTCGCCGACGCGATAGGAAATGCCCGGCGGCAGCTGCACTTCGATATGCCGGGTCGAACGGTCCGACGGATTGGTGCCGGCCTTATTCTGCAGCTCGGAATTGAGCTGCACCTTCATCGGCGAAACGCCGCCCTGCGCGACGATCACGTTGACGGCGGTCGGCGCCACCGGCTCGATGACGTAAAGCGGCGCGTCGTCGGCACTGCGGCTGAGCGTCGAATCAACGCCCAGTTCCTTCATCGCTGCGGGTGCTGCCGCCGCAAACCATTTTTCGAACTGGCCGTCGAGATCGCTACGCGCATCGCCCTCGCCGCGCGCTGCGAGGCTGCGCGCGCCATGCGCCGCCATTTGCTCGTCGATGCTGCGCGGCACCGACTGATAGGTCGCGGCCCAGTCGCTGTTGCCGCAGCCGAACACCGCGTAGCGGACTTTTGCCAATGCGTCCTTGGCCAGGCCACTGCCCAGCCACTTGACGAATTGCGTGGCGTTGTCGGGTGCGACGCCATTATAGGAGGCGCAGAAGATCAGGACACCGCCTTGTTCCGGTAGTTTGCCGACGTAATCATCGAGCGCGCCGAGCTTTGTTGCGAACCCGTTGACCTCGGCAAGATCGGCGACGCGGGTCGCGAGTTCTTCGGCGGTGCCGAGGTTGGAGCCGTAGAGCACCAGCAAGGGCGTGTTATGCCCGGGCCGGGTCCGCGCCTGGGGTGCCGCAATATTCGAGGCCGCAACGGCCGCAGCAGCGCGTCCGGCGAAAGCGCCGCGGTCCCTGTCCTCGCGCGGCCGCACCTTGATCTTGAAGCCGTCGGGCTTGATCGTCAGCGTCTCCTTCAGCTGCATCTGGTAGCGATGGTTGTCGATCAGCTTGAAGCGCTGCAGGATCATGCCGATCGCGAGCGCCGCCTCGTGCATGGCAAAGCCACGCCCGATGCAGGCGCGCTGGCCGTTGCCGAACGGTTTCCAGGCGTTGATGGGACGCGCAGCCTCCGCCTCGCGGCTGAAATTCTCCGGATCGAACTTGTCGGGGTTCGGCCCCCATACGCTGGGATCGCGGTGCAGTGCCATGACCAGCACGGTGACGAAGGTGTTCTTCTTCAGTCTGTATTTGCCACCGATGGTCTCGTCCTGAAGCGGGGCAATGCCATAGGCTGGCGCCGGCGGCCACAGCCGCAGCGCCTCCTTCAATATCTGCGTGATGTAGGTGAGCTGTGTGACCTGCTGATAGGTCGGCCGCGCGTCGATGTCGGGACCGAGCACCCGGTCGACTTCCTCATAGGCCTTTTTCAGCACATCAGGATGCTTGAGCAGCGCATAGAGCGTGCACGACAACAATCCGCTGGTGGTCTCGTGGCCCGCGATCAGGAAGGTGTTGATCTGGTAGCGGATATTGACGTCGTCGAGCTGCTCGCCGGTGGCGCGATCAACGCCGGTCATCATGGCGCCGAGCATGTCCTTTTTTCCCTCGGCGGCGGCCGCGTTGCCGCGGCGCTCGGCGATGATCTCGTCGACCATCTTGTTCATGAACGCGACATCCAGCGCCAGATCCTTGCGGCGCTTCTGCAGCCACAGGCCTTCCAGCGGAATGCCACGTGTCATCATGATGGTCTCGAGCGAGCGCACCAGCGATTCCACGAACGGATGATAGTCGCGGCGGTAGAATGAATTGAAACGGTAGTCGAAGCCGCAAAGGCCGATCGTATCCAGCGTCAGCGCCGTCATGTCGTGGACGACGTCGATCTCTTCGTCGCCGTTGAGCCGCTCCCATTTCTTCACGAGCTGTTCGGCGATATCGACCATGCTCGGATGATAGGACGTCATCGCGCGGTTGCCGAACGGCTGCAGCAGGATGTTGTGCGCCTTGCTCCAGTTCGGTTCACTGGTGTCGGCCGTGAACAGGCCGTCGCCACCGACCGCCCGCACCCGGCGCAACGAACCACGCACCGCCTTGTCGAAACGTTTCTCGTCGGAGAGTTCGTGGATAAGATCGTGGCCGGACACGATGACGAGTGGCGCGCCCATCATGTCGAGCCAGAAGATCGGCCCGAGTTCCTTGGTCAGCCGCACCAGATCCTGCACCGGCGCGTTCGAATCCAGCGACAGCATGTTGCCGACGACGGGTTTTTTCGGCGGATGCGGGATCGGATTGAGTTTGTTCGGTGACGCCATTGCTAAATTGTCCCCTGCCTTCGCGCTACATAATCAGCGTCATCCTGAGGTGCGCGCATATGCGCGCCTCGAAGGATGGGCCGCTTGCACCTGTGCCAGTCATCCTTCGAGGCGCGCCGAAGGC
>JACDAG010000825.1 GCA_013695565.1 Bradyrhizobium sp. | reverse complement strand
GATCACCACTTCGCGCGGGGGAGAACCGTTGTGCGTCCCTTGTCCGGAGAACGTTCGCCTCCCAAGCCTTTGCCCGAAGAACGCAAGGCGCCCGAAGAACGCAAGGCGCCGTCCGGCGAGCGCAAGCCGGCGCAAGGTGAGCACAAGACTTCCGAGCACAAGACTTCCGAGCACAAGGCATCCGAGCGAAAGGCAGCGCCCAACGAACGCCCGCAGGCGAATGCGCCGGAAGGCAAACCGCTGCCCGACAGCAAGCTCGAACTGCCTCCGATGATCAGCCGCGCCGAAATCGTCGCCTTCGCGCTGGTATCGTTGCTGATCATCTGCGTCGTTGCCGTGCTCTACGCGGCACGGGCCTTCTTTCTTCCCATCGTGATGGCGTTCATCGTCGGCACGATGCTGTCGCCGGCCGCAAATTTTCTCGAACGCCGTCGGATTCCTCGCGCGGTCGCGGCCGTGCTGATCGTGGCCGCGGTCGGCACCGGCGTCGCCTTCATGGTCGGCCTGATTGCAGCGCCGATGATGGAATGGAGCAGCAAGCTTCCCGAACTCGGGGTGCAGCTCCGGGAAAAATTGCATGTCTTCGACCGCCCGCTGGCGCTGTGGCAACAGCTGCAGGCCATGCTCGGCGGGTCCGACACGCTGACGACGTTCCACATGCCGAAATTCGAGTGGGTGCAGCCGACGCTCGAATTCCTGTCGCCGACCTTCGCCGAGTTTCTGCTGTTCGTCGCCACGCTGATCTTGTTCATCGCAAGCTGGAAGGATCTGCGCCGGGCCATGGTGATGAATTTCGGCGACCGGCCGGCGCGGCTGCGGACGCTGCGGATCCTCAATGAGATAGAGGAGCATCTGGGCAGCTATCTCATGATGGTAACGATGATCAATGTCGGCGTCGGCATCGCCACCGGCCTCATCTGCGCGGTCACGGGAATGCCCAATCCGGCAGGCCTCGGCGCGCTGGCCGCTACCCTGAACTTCATTCCGATCATCGGGCCGGTCGCGATGTTCGTCGTGCTGGTCGTGGTCGGCATCGTCGCCTTCCCGTCGATCAGCGCCGGGCTGCTCGCGCCGCTGCTGTTTGCCGCGATGACCTTTCTCGAGGGCCATTTCGTTACGCCGACGATTGTCGGCCGCAGGCTGGAGCTGAACGCGCTCGCCGTGTTCATCGCGCTGGCGTTCTGGACCTGGCTGTGGGGGCCAATGGGCGCGTTCCTGGCGTCGCCGATCCTGATCGTCGCGTTGATTCTCAAGGAGCATCTGATGCCGGTCAATTCGCCGCAGCTGCCTTAGAATCCGTGAGTTTCGCAGTGGGAACTTCCGCTTCGGGCAGACGTTTCTCCCATACGCAAATTCAGTAGCCGGGAGCTTTTGATGTCGATGACCAATGGCGAAGCCGCGAAGAACCTGACGGATAAAGCGACCTACGAACGCCTGGAAAAGGATGTAACCGCCGTGAAAAACGATATCGCAGCCCTCACCGACCAGATCACCGATGCGCTCAACAGTTTTGCCGGCACCGCCGGCAAGCAGGCGCGCCGCGGCTACAAGCAGGCCCGCGCCAATGCGGAATCCGCCGTGGACGATATGTCCGAGCGCGGCAGCGCCATGATGGACGCAGCACAGGACGCGGCTTCCTCGATCGAAGAATCGCTGGAAGACGTCATCACGCAGCGGCCGCTGGCGACCGTCGGCCTCGCGCTCGGCGTCGGCTTTCTGATCGGCGCCATGTGGCGCAGGTAGTGCAATGAAGCTTCGCGCCAGGCAGCCGGATCTGATCTCCCGATGGCGGCGCTGGCGCGAGGTCGTTGCTTTCGTTGATATCATTTTCAGATCGAGGCGGGCCCATGTTTCAGCGACTGATCGATGACTTCAAGGATTCGACCGGCACCGCGTTGCGGCTGACCTCGCTTGCCGCCGCGGCCGCGGTCGCCCTGCTCGTCACCACCTCGTTCCTGTGCGCGGCCGCCTTTGTGTTCGTGCTGCAAAAATACGGCCCGGTGGAAGCTTGCCTCACCGGCGCCGGAATTTTCTTCGTGGTCACGATGATCGCGGCGATTTCCTACATGGTGCGCAAGAAGCAGATCGAGAAGCGCGTCACGGAGACGACAAAATCCGCGGCGCAAACCATGATGGCCGACCCGATGTTGTTAGCCGCCGGCATCCAGGTGGTGCGCGCGATTGGCATCAAGAAGTTGATTCCAATCCTGGCCGTCGGCGGGCTGGCGCTGGGATTTTTGGCGAGTCGCGGGCAGAGCCAGACGGGCGAACAGCCGGCGGAGTAAAGCTCGTTCATAGGGGTTCGCACACTGCGCCCCAATGGCAGCTGTCGTACCTTGCGCATGCTGGGTACGCGGGCACGGAGCGCCCCATCCGCGTCATTGCGAGCGCAGCGAAGCAAT
>JACDAG010000823.1 GCA_013695565.1 Bradyrhizobium sp. | reverse complement strand
ACGGCCACTAATACCCCCGCCCGCGATCGACCACATTGTCCAGCGCGCCACCGGCTTCGAAACGCTCGATCTGCGCCGCGACGTATTTCGATATTTCATCGGGATCGGTGTCGGCAGCGTTGTGCGGCGTCAGCACCACTTTTGGATGGGTCCAGAATGGGCTGTCCGCGGGCAGCGGTTCGGTGACATAGACGTCGAGCGAGGCGCCGCCGAGCGTGCCGTCCTCCAGACAGCTCAAAATGTCTGCTTCGTTCTGCAGGGCACCGCGGCCGGCATTGATCAAAACCGGCGCGCCCATCGGGCTATTGCGATTGAGCTTCTCGAACAGCCCGCGATTGAGGATCTGCCGCGTATCCGCCGTCGACGGCAGCAGGCAGACCAGGATGTCGGTCTGCCGCAGGAACGCTTCCAACTGCTCGCCGTGAAAGCACGGCACGCCGGCGATCTCTTTCGGGCTCCGGCTCCAGCCCACGACCTTGAAGCCGACATGCCTGAGCACGCCGGCGGCATGGGCGCCGAGCGCGCCCAGCCCCATGATGCCGACCGTAATCGCGTTCGCCGCCCATTGCGGTTGCGGCGACCAGCGCTTCACGCGCTGCGACTCCCGCAGATAGAGCTCTTGCCGGTGATGCATCAAGGCGTGCAGCACGACATATTCCGTCATCCGCTCGGTGAGGTCGGGGACCGCGACCCGCACCAGCGGCAGGTCGGGCAGCGAGGTGTCAGCCATCAGCGCATCGACGCCGGCACCGAGGTTGAAGATCACGCGCAGGTTCGCGAATCCGGCGAGGTCGCCGGGCTTCGGCTTCCACACCGCGGCGTAATGGACGTCAGCCGGATCGAAGGTCGCATCCGGCATCTGCACCACGCGGCGGTCCGGGCAGACGTCGCCAAACCGCTTCATCCACCGCACCGGCGACCAGTTATCGGTCCCGCCATGCACCAGCAAGGCGAGCGCACCCTTGTTCATTGCCATTTCCTTCGTACCGTGCCGCAGCCTGAGCCGGATGACTCAATGGATTGAACCCTTCCTCTAGCCTCCTTTGGTCAAACAAGGGAGACCCCTACCGGCATTTCAGCCCACCGCCGCCTGCGACCGCCGATCCCGGACAGGGTGCGGAACTCATTGGAAAAATTCTTTCGCTCCGCTGTCGGCAGCGGGCATACTCGTTCGTCCATAGAGAGAGAACGGAGATGCTTGTCGCATGCTGTATGCCATCCTTTGCTATCACGACGAAGACGTAACCGGTTCCTGGTCCAAGGAACAGGACGCCGCGGTCATGACGAAACTGCGGGTCGTGCAGGACAAGCTCACCAAACAGGGCCGGCTCGGCCCGGTTGCGCGGCTGCTGCCGACCACGGCCGCGACCACGCTACGCAAGGGCGATCCACCGGTCGTGATCGACGGCCCCTATGCCGAGACCAAGGAGCAGTTGCTCGGTTTCTACATCGTCGACTGCAAGAATCTCGACGAGGCGCTCGACGTCGCGCGCGATCTCGGCGCGGCCAATCCCGGCGGGGCTTATGAGATACGCCCTGTCGGATTGCTCAACCCCGGGAGTATCACGACGTGACCGATACCGCCTGGATCGACGGTGCGCTGACCTCGGCGCGTCCCCAGGCGGTCGGCGCGCTGCTGCGCTATTTCCGCAATCTCGATACCGCCGAGGAAGCCTTCCAGAACGCCTGCCTGCGCGCGCTGAAGAGCTGGCCGCAGAACGGCCCGCCGCGGGATCCCGCGGCGTGGCTGATCATGGTCGGGCGCAACGTCGCGATCGACGATATCAGGCGAGGCCGCAAGCAGCAGCCGCTGCCCGAGGACGACCACGCGATATCAGATACCGACGACGCCGAGGAGCAGTTGGCCGAGCGGCTCGACGGCTCGCATTACCGCGACGACATTCTGCGGCTGCTGTTCATCTGCTGCCATCCGGATTTGCCGGCGACGCAGCAGATCGCACTGGCGCTGCGCATTGTCTCAGGCCTTACCGTCAAGCAGATCGCGCGGGCCTTCCTGGTCTCGGAAGCCGCGATGGAGCAGCGCATCACCCGCGCCAAGGCACGCGTCGCCGACGCCGATGTGCCGTTCGAGACCCCGGGCGCGGTGGAGCGCACCGAGCGGCTCGCCGCGGTGGCGGCGATGATCTATCTGATCTTCAACGAAGGTTATTCGGCCAGCGGCGATACCGCTGAAATCCGCAGTCCCTTGTGCGAGGAAGCGATCCGGCTGGCACGGCTGTTGCTGCGGCTGTTCCAGAGCGAGCCCGAGATCATGGGCCTGACCGCGCTGTTGTTGCTGCAGCATGCGCGCGCGGCGGCGCGGTTCGATGCCGACGGCGCGGCGATCCTGCTCGACGATCAGGATCGCTCGCGCTGGAACCAGAAGATGATCGCCGAGGGACTGGCGCTGATCGACAAGGCGATGCGCCATCGCCGCAGCGGCCCCTATCAAATTCAGGCGGCGATATCAGCGCTGCATGCCCGCGCCGAAAAGCCTGAGGATACCGACTGGACCCAGATCGATTTATTGTACGGCGCGCTCGAAATCATGCAGCCGTCGCCGGTGGTCACGCTGAACCGTGCGGTCGCGGTGTCCAAGGTGCGGGGGCCCGAAGCGGCGCTCGAACTGATCGAACCGCTGGCGCCGCGGCTGTCGAACTATTTTCATTTCTTCGGCGTGCGCGGTGCCTTCCTGATGCAACTCGGGCGCAACGAGGAAGCCCGTGTCGCCTTCGACCGCGCCATTGCGCTCGCCAACACCTCGGCCGAAGCCGCCCACATTCGCATGCATCTCGACCGCCTGATGCGCGACAGCGCTCCGCGCGATGCCAAGGCGGGGAAGTAAGAAGATTGTCCAGCGGATGGATGGGTAGTCCGCTGCAAATAATTTCGCTCCTCGCTGTCGGTCCGCGCCCCGCTCATTCGTCCTTGGATTATGCATCACCAATCCTTGACGGAGCTGACCATGACAACGATTGCCGAGACTGCTCCCGCCTCACC
>JACDAG010000801.1 GCA_013695565.1 Bradyrhizobium sp. | reverse complement strand
GGCGATGCCGCGCCGGTCGGCGGCGAGACCGGCGCGACCGCGTTCGATCTGAAAATAATACTGATACCAGAGCGGCACCTCGCGCTCCGGCCGCGCCGGCACCATCGCTTTCGCAATATCCTGGATGTTGTAGCTATTTACCGACACCAGGCCGATGCAGCGCTCCGGCCACAGCGCCGCGCCGATACAGGCGGCCCGGCCGCCCCAATCATAGCCGGCGAACACGGCACGCTTGATGCCGAGCGCATCCATCAGCGCCATCAAATCCGCGCCCATTGCCGCCTGCTCGCCCGAACGCCGCGTCACTCTGTCGCGAAACCGGGTCGGCCCGTAACCCCGCAGATAGGGAACGATGACGCGGCAGCCTTCGGCGGCAAGCTGCGGCGCGACGTCCACATAAGCGTGGATGTCATAGGGGAATCCGTGCATCAGCATCACGACCGGTCCGTCCGCCGGACCCGCCTCGTAATAGGCAATATTGAGCACGCCCGCATCGATGTGGCGCAGCGGTTCCAGCCGTTTCGACGACGGCGCGCGCACGGCATTTTGGGTCGGCGTGGAGGCTGTTTCGGTCACGGCGTCACTCCGTTGTGGCAACCGGTGATACGGTATCGCCTAACGCGGGCGAAGCAAATGCGGCACAGGAGCTGTGCGCGATTGGCATCATGACGGACGACGAAATCGGCGATACAGTATGCCAGCGGCCGTCGCCGCAAACGGGTCATGCTATGCTGCGATCGCTTGCGCTTGCCACTGCCTTTCTCGGTTCGCTGATTATCCCAGCAGCCGCGCAATCACAGCTCCGCAGCGAATGCCTGGCGATGGCGAATGCGCCGCCGCGGGCCACGCCCGTCAGCCTTCGCCGCACCGCGGCCAAGGTGGAAGAGGTCACGATCACCTATGTCGGACACTCGACCTACTACATCGACACGCCCGGCGGCGTGCGGATCGGGACGGATTTCAACGGCTACTACCAGACCGGCCGGCTGCCCGACGTCGTCACCATGAACCGGGCGCATTCGACGCATTACACATTATATCCCGACCCGAAGATCAAACATGTGCTGCAGGGCTGGGGCGAGAAGGGCCAGCCTGCGCATGTCGGTCTGCGCGTCGAAGACGTCTATATCCGCAATGTCACCACCGACATCCGCCGCTATTACGGCGACGGTGGCGACGGCCAGATGATCAGGGACGGCAACTCGATCTTCATCTTCGAGGTCGCCGGCCTCTGCATCGGCCATCTCGGGCATCTCCATCACAAGCTCGACGACAGCCATTTCGCTGCGATCGGCCGTCTCGATATCGTGATGGTCCCGATCGACGGCACCTATACGATGTCGCTCGACGGCGTCTCCGAAATTACCAAGCGCCTGCGCGCCTCCGTGGTGCTGCCGATGCACCGCTTCGCAACGCCGCTCGACGAATTCATGCGGCTGATCGGCAAGCAATTCGAAATCGACCAGCGCCCCCAGCGAACCCTGAAGATTTCGCGCGAGGCGCTGCCGAGCACGCCGACGGTCATTATTCTCGACGGGGTGTGAAGCAGGCATCCGACAGGTGTTGCTATCGTCATTGCGAGCGCAGCGAAGCAATCCATCGCGCCGCACAACGGAAGAATGGATTGCTTCGTCGCTGCGCTCCTCGCAATGACGAGAGACACGGAGCGAAGTCCAATGACCGTCAGTACTGCACCCGCCTCCAAGAGCGGGCTTTATGCCGATCCGCGCGAAGACTGGCTGGCGCAGCATACCGAGGAGATCATCGACCCCGGCCGCCCGATCGTCGATCCGCACCATCATCTCTGGGACCGCGGCGGGCTTCGCTACATGATCGAGGAGATGGCTTCCGACATCGCCTCCGGCCATAACATCATCGCCACCGTCTATGTCGACTGCCGCTCGATGTACCGTGCCAGCGGACCCGAGGCATTCCGGCCGGTCGGCGAAGTCGAGTTCGCCAACGGCGTCGCCGCGATGGCCGCCAGCGGCGGCTACGGCAAGGCTGCGATCTGCGCCGGCATCGTCAGCCACGTCAATCTCCTGCTCGGAAATGACGCCAGGCCGGTGCTGGAGGCCGAGATCGTTGCCGGCAATGGCCGCTTCCGCGGCATCCGGCATTCGGCGGCGTGGGATGCCGATCCCGATGTCGCCGGCATGTATGCGACGCGGCCGAAGGGCCTGCTGCTCGACGCAACCTTCCGCAAGGGGTTCGCCTGTCTCGCGCCGCTCGACCTCAGTTTCGAAGGCTGGCTGTTTCATCCGCAGATCGGTGAACTCACCGATCTTGCCCGCGCCTTTCCGGATACGAAGATCGTGCTCGACCATTGCGGCGGCCCGATTGGCATCGGCAGCTATGCCAACCGGCGCGAGGAGATCTTTCCGGTGTGGAAGGCCTCGATCCAGGAGATCGCCAAATGTCCCAATGTCGTGGTCAAGCTCGGCGGGCTCGCGATGTGTCTGCTCGGCTATGACTTCCATCTGCGGCCGAAGCCGCCCAACTCGGAACAGGCCGCCGCCGCGTGGCGTCCTTATATAGAGACCTGCATCGAGGCCTTCGGACCCAACCGCTGCATGTTCGAGAGCAATTTTCCGCCCGACAAGGGCCAGTGCAGCTATCAGGTGATCTTCAACGCCTTCAAGCGCCTCGCCGCGCAATACAGCGAGGCCGAGAAGACGGCGATGTTCTCGAAGACGGCGACGGATTTTTACAGACTGGATCTTGGCTGATCCAACGGCCTACCCGCGTTATTCCGCTGCCTGGTTTCGCGTGTCGTTGCGGCGTAGCTTGCGCTGCGCCCACAGCGCGACCTCTGCCATGGTGGTGACCGTTTCCGGCAGGAACGGAAATATCGTGTAGACGTGGACAGAGTCCTCGACGAGCCGCAACGTGACATCGACGCCGGCCTTTTCGGCGCGCTCCGCCAGCCGCGTGGTGTCGTCGAGCAGGACCTCGCCTTGCGTGGCCGTCACGAACAGCGGCGGCAGGCCGGTGAGATCGCCGAACAGCGGCGACACCAGCGGATCGGTCGGCTCGTGCCCCTGGAAATAGGACGCGCCCATGAAGGTCAGGAGATCGCGATTGGCGGCCGGATCGTTGCCGTTGAAGGCACGCACGCTTGGCCCTGACAGCGTAAGGTCGGTGAAGGGCGCAACTGCCAGGATGCCAGCGGGAAGTGGATCGCCGGCGGCTCGAAGCGCGATCGCCAGCGCAACGGCAAGGCCGCCGCCGGCTGACTCGCCGGACAGCAAAATAGAGTTCGCGGGAATACCGCGCGCCAATAATGCGCGATAGGCGCAGATCGCGTCGTCGATCGCGGCGGGATAGGGATGCTCCGGTGCCAGGCGATAGTCGACCGTGTAACAGGCGCCGCCAACGGCGGCCGCGAGCCGGCTCGCATATTCGAGCGAGCCCCTGGCCGAGCTGATCAGATAGCCGCCGCCATGGAAATGCAGCACGACATTGCCCCGCGCCGTATCCGGTGCCGCGACACGAAACGCCTTGACGTCGCCGAGTTCGTCCTCGGTTGCCTCGACATTGTCGGGCAGCGGGAAATTCGTGGTCAGGAATCGCTCATAAGCCTCGCGCAATCCGTCATGGCCGCGTGCAACGTCTTCCGGCTTGAAGGCATACTTCCAGAGATCGAAGGCGCGCTGGCTCTCGGGGCGCTCAAGGCGCTTGCCTTCGCGCAGGCCGGTGACATTGAGAACTTCGCCGGGCGGTCCTTCGACTGCCCTGACGACGTTGTAATCCCAGGCCAGCCCCCAACTGGTCTCGGCCAGCGGATCGATCCGCGCCATGCCCTTCCAGCGGCCGTTGCGATCGCGCAGGCGGCCGCCATCGGCTTCATGCATCAGCTTGACCGCGGCACGCGCGCCGGACTGGATCCGCGTGGTGCGCGGCAGGCGGCGGCGCTCGTATTCCAGTAACGCCCCGGGAACGTCATCCTGCCGGCGCGCCAGCACGCGCGCAAACGTCCAGGCGTCCTCGATGCTCTGGCCGGCGCCCGCGGCGAGGAACGGCACCATCGGATGCGCGGCGTCGCCGAGCAGCGTGATGCGGCCGGAGGTCCAGCTGTCGATCGGATCGCGGTAATACATGCCGGTGATGAAGACGCTTTGGCACTGCTCTAGCATCGCCCGCGCACGCGGTTCGGCGTCCTCGAACGAGCGCAGCATCTCGGAGATATCGCCGCTCTCGGTCCAGGATTCGCGCTGCACCTCATGCGCCGGCACCGAGGCCAGGATGCTGTAGAGATTCTTCGGCCGCACCCAATAGGTGATCAGCGTCCGGCCGGGGCCGAACCAGTAATTGCCGCGCTCTTCCAACCCGAGGCCCTCGAGCCGTTCCGCCGGAATCAGCGAACGCCACATCAGGATATTGGCGAAGTGCTTCTCCTCGTTGCCGCGCAGATGCTGACGCACCACCGAATGGATGCCATCGCAGCCGACCAGCGCATCGGCGCGCAGTATCTCGCCGGTCTGCAGGCTGACCTCGACGCCATCCTTGTCCTGCGACACCACCGTGCAGCGGGCGCCGAGACGCCTCGCCTCGGATGGGACTGCGTCGTACAGGATCTGGATCAGGTCGGCGCGATGGATGTTGTACATCGGGGCGCCGTAACGCCCGGCAGCCTCATCGCCCAGCGGGGCCTTGTACAGCATGCGGCCGGTGCGCAGGTCGCGGTAATCGTAGGATTGCGGCTTCACGCCTACGGCGCGGATCGCCTGCTCGAGGCCGATCTCGCGCAGCACGATCGCTGCGTTGCTCGCGATCTGAATGCCGGCGCCGATCTCAGCCATCGTCTCGGCCTGTTCCAGCACCAGCGCGTCGATGCCGTGATGACGCAGCGCAATCGCCGTCGTCAGACCGCCAATACCCCCACCCGCGACGATGACGCGCATGATTGTCTCCACCCGATCCGATCAAGCGTTTTCGCTTTGTTAGGGACAGGGTAGTCGGAGGTCGCGTTACGGTCCAGTGGATCGTTGGCGCGAGAGTTACGCCCATTCTCCCTTGCGGAATACCGGGACAATGCGGCCGTCGGCGTGAACGCCGTCGATATCGGTCTCGGCGGAGCCGATCATCCAGTCGATATGAATGAGGCTCTTGTTGCCGCCTTGGGCCGCGATCTGCTGCGGTGTCAGCTTGCCGCCATCGATGAAGCATTTCGAGTAGCACTGGCCGAGCGCGATGTGCGAGGCGGCGTTCTCGTCG
>JACDAG010000757.1 GCA_013695565.1 Bradyrhizobium sp. | reverse complement strand
ACGCCATGCTGCACCGTGAACGGCTCGATCGTGGCAGGAAGCGGTTGCATCCGCTACCGATGCCGCTGAACGAATTGCCCGATGGCGCGATGGTGCAGGCGGGAGACGAGAGTTATCTGATCGTGCAGGGTAGGGCGCTGCAATGGTCGATGGCGGGCTATCGCGCGGTCAGTGACGCCATCGAGGACGCGATGCTGCTGACGCCGCCATCGACGCTCCGGGCGTTGTCCCGGGGGTATCGACCGGTGCTGCATCCCAGCGCCAGTTGTTAGGCTGGGGCCTGTTGTGGGCGCGGACTGCCAAGGCGTCGGCTAAGCCTGAGGAATGGTCGTTCCACCAGGATGTTGAGCAGCAAGCCGAGCGCCACGACGATGGTGCTTGTAGCAATGACGAGCAGTAGGGGCGGAATGGAGGGAATCAAGCCAACGATAAACGCGTTCGCCAGCGATACCGTCTGCACCTGCGCGAGGTAGATCGAATAGGACGCATCCCCCAGCCGGGCCAGCGCAAGCTCCGGCCACGATGAGTTAATGCGCTTGCGGCCGACTAAGGACGCTGCCGCAACAAGGCAGGCCGCGGGGATGCCGGACAGGACGACGCGGTTGGCAGGGTCCGTCACCAGCAACGCGGCGATGGCACAGGCCGCGGCGATTGATATCGGCCAGCCGACCCGGCCGTTCACGAACAGCTGGCCTGCGATGACGCCGAGAACGAATTCGAGAATCATGGGATCGACGAAGAAGCCATAATTGCCGAGCGCGGCGTGGACGCCGGGAATCTGCCCGACCAGCGCGAGCGCAGAAAAAATCAGCACGATGTTGCGCCAGGCATCTTTCGTCAGCGCCAGCAGCAGCGCGACCGCTAGATAGAAATACATCTCATATTCGAGCGACCAGCCAACGTAAACCACCGGCATTTCGCCGTCGGTAAAGGCGATGAACGCGAGCGATTTGAGGATATGGCGCGGCGTGTACCAGTCGGCCGTGCCGAAGGTCGCGGGAAGCGTGACGGCCAGGGTCGTGACGGCGAGGATCACGAAGAAATACAGCGGCACGATGCGCTCGACGCGGCGGCGCAGGAACTCCGCCGGCGTCAATGACGCGCGATGGGTCGCATAAAAAATGATGAAGCCCGAAATGACGAAAAACAGATCGACGCCATGGCCGCCGTGAGACAAGGCGAACGCGATGGCGCTTTCGGGAACCTTGAAGCCATCAGGCGCGACGCCCCAGGCATGAAAAGCAACGACCGCAGCTGCCGCAAAAAAGCGGAGAATCTGGATATGAACGAGCATCCGCTCTGTTAACGTGCGGCATGCGGCAAATAGATGGCCGGGACAAGCCCGGCCATGATGGAACAGGATTCGCCGCCTGGCGCTAATCGATCGAAATTTTTGCCTCGCGCGCAACTTTGGTCCAGCGTTCGGTTTCCAAGCGCATCATGTCTCCGAATTGCTGCGGGGTCATGGTTTCGGATTCCGCGCCCTCATTTGTCAGAAAGGTGCCGAGTTCGGGCGAGGCCAGCATTTTGCCGATCTCCGCGTTGAGTGCATTGACGATATTTTGGGGCATCCCGGCCGGACCGACGATGCCCCACCATGTGCCGAGGTTGGCACCCGATGCCCCCGACTCCTCGAGCGTCGGGATATCCGGCAGTACCGAGCTCCGCTTGGGGCTCGTCACCGCAAGGGTCCTGATCTGGCCGCTTCGGACCAGTTGCAGCGCCTGCGGAATGCTCGATACGTAGATGTCGACATGGCCGCCGACCAGGTCGTTGAGGGCGGGGCCGCCGCCCTTGTATGGAACGTGCATGAATTTTACGCCCGCCGAAAACGCAATCTGCTCGGTCGAAATCTGATTGATGCTGCCGAGGCCGGCCGAGGCGTAGGTGATCTGGCCCGGTTTGCTGCGGGCGAGGGCGAACAGCTCTTTGGTGGATTTCACCGGCAGTTTGGTGGATGTCGTGACCAGCAGCGGCGCGCGGGCAATGAACGCCACCGGCGTGAAATCCTTGACCGTATCGAACGGCATGGTCTTCCTGACCGCCGGATTGATGGTGAAGGTCGGTGATACCAGCAGCAGCATGTAGCCGTCCGGCGGCGCTGCAGCCACGGCGGCGGTGCCGATCACGGTGCCGCCGCCGCCGCGATTTTCGACCACGACTGGCTGACTCCACACCTCGGCAAGTTTCTTGCCGATCGCCCGCCCGACGAGATCGTTCGACCCACCTGGCGCGAACGGAATGATCAGCGTGATCTGCTTGGACGGATAGGACTGCGCATGCCCCGTCGTGCTTGCGAGTACGAGTGCTGCGGCCAGGAAGACTCTCGCGCAAGCGCCAATTCCCGTCATCACAGGTTTCTCCCGGCGCTTGATGTTATCCCCGAGCGCGCCCCCTAAAATGACCTATAATCATCCTGCCCGCGATCGGTATTTCAACCGTCACTGCTTTTTTCACGCCAAGGACGAGCCATGGACTTCCAACTTACGGAACAGCAGCGGCGGATGGTGGCTGCGGTGCGCGACCTCGCCCAGGGGGAGTTCAAGCAAAACGCGCAAAAATACATGGATGGGACGTTTCCCTGGGAGAACATGAAGAAGCTCGCCGAGATCGGCGTGCTTGGCATGTCGGTCCCCGAAGAATATGGCGGCCTTGGCTTGCCGGTGTTCGATACGGCGCTGGTGCTGGAGGAGATTGCCAAAACCTGTTACGTCACCGCCATGGCCACGCTCGGTGAGGCCGGCGTTCAGACCCGTGTGATCGCAACGTACGCTCCCGACGCCATTCGGAAACGAATTCTTCCAAGAGTCGTTTCGGGCGACTGCATCCTGGCCGTCTGCATGACCGAGCCGCACGCCGGCACCGACGTCGCCAACTACCGGACCAATGCCGTCATCAAAGGTGACCGCGTCATTCTCAACGGGACCAAGACGCTAATCAGCCGGGCCCGGGAAGCCGGCATGTTCGTCATCTTCACGCGGATCGATGGCAGACCGGGCCGCGAGGGGATCGGCTGCGTGCTGCTGGAGGCCGGTACGCCGGGCTTCGAGGTGACCGGGACTTACCACACGATGGGCGGCGAAAACCTGCACGAGATCCAGTTCAACAATTGCGAATTGCCGCTGGAGAATCTCGTGATCCGCGATGACGGCTTTCGCAAGCTGCTCAACGCCTTCAACACGCAGCGCTGCCTCAATCCGAGCATATCGCTGGGGCTCGCCGAAGGGGCGTTTGAAGAAGCCCGCAGATATGTCAGCGATCGGACGGTGTTCGGAAAGCCGATCGGGCAGCATCAGGGTATCAGGTGGAAGCTCGCAGAGATGTACCGCGAGATCGAGACCGCCCGCAGCATCCTCTATCGCGCCTGTATCACGGCCAATCCGTTTCCGGATCCCTTCATGGCGGCGGTGGCCAAGATCACCTGCAACGAGATGTCCAACCGGGTCACCAGCGAGGCGATCCAGTTGCACGGCGGATTCGGTTTCACCGACGAATTCGCGGTCTCGCGCCTCTATCGCGGCGCGCGCTACGGAACGCTCGGCGGCGGCACCTCCGAGACGCTGCGCGACCTGATCGGCAAGCGGATCATGGACGCGACGGAGACCGGCGCGGAGCTGCTGGCCTACGACATGATGAACGGCGCGTGATTGCACTAGCCGTCATTGCCTGCGACAAGCGCGACGCGTTTGCGCAAGGGAGCAAAGCGACGAAGCAATCCAGAGTCCCGCCCGCTACTCTGGATTGCTTCGCGGAGCCTGTCATCGGGCGCGCATTCGCGCGACCCGGTGGCTCGCAATGATGAATAAATTACCCCAACCGCTGCCGCGCCAGTTTCGCGCCCGCACCCAGCGCGGCGAGCTTGGCTTCGGCGATATCCCGCCGCATTGGCGCCATGCCGCAATTGGTTGTCGCGACGATGTTGCTCTTCGGCACGAATTTCGACACCGCGTCGATTACCTTGACGACGTCCTCGGCGGTCTCGACTGTGTCGCTGGCGACATCGATCACGCCGGCCTGGACGATCTTGCCGGTCAGGAGCCCCAACAAATCGAGCGGCACCTTGGAATTCCTGCACTCGATCGCGACCTGCTGGATCGAGCTTTTGGCGATCGCCGGGAAAATCTCCTCATACTGCCGCCATTCCTTGCCCAGCGTTTCCTTCCAGTCGGTGTTGGCCTTGATGCCGTAGCCGTAGCAGATGTGCACGGCGGTGGCGCAGGTCAGCCCCTGCGCGGCGCGCTCCAGCGCCTTGATGCCCCAGTCGGACACCTCGTCCATGAACACGTTGAAGGCGGGCTCGTCGAACTGGATGATATCGACGCCGTCGGCCTGCAATGCCTTCGCTTCCTCGTTCAGCAATTCGGCAAACGCGAACGCCATCTTGACGCGGTCGCCATAATGACCGTCGGCCACCGTGTCGATGATGGTCATCGGGCCGGGCAGGGTGAATTTCAGCTTGCGTCCGGTATGGGCGCGGGCCACGCGGGCTTCATCGGCATGGACGCGGCCTTTCAGCGTCAGCGGCGCCACCACCTGCGGCACCATCGCTTTGTAGCGGTCTTTCCGGATGCCCATCTCGACCTTGTGGGCGAAATCGATGCCGTCAACCTTTTCCAGAAAGCCGTGGACGAAATGCTGGCGGGCCTGCTCGCCCTCGGTGACGATATCGATGCCAGAATCCTCCTGCAGCTTCACCGCCAGCATGGTGGCGTCGCGCTTGGCGCGGGCGAGCTCATCGCCCTTTGGTTTCCAGGGCGCCCACAGCGTATTCGGCTCGGCTAGCCATTCCGGCTTCGGAAGTGAGCCTGCGATCGTCGTTGGAAACAGCATGAGGGCCTCCCGGGCGGTTCTGATTGAGCGCCTGTCTGCCATGTCTTATGATCGCCGTACAGAACAACAAAAGTCGCCCGAAAGCGCGAAGCGCCAAATTGCCGGACCACTTCCGGTGTGGGAGCTGAGGGGAGCCATGATCGACCTGCACTACGCGCCGACGCCCAATGGCTGGAAAATCTCGGTCATGCTGGAGGAACTTGGGCTCCCCTATACCGTGATCCCGATCAACATCCGCGCCGGCGAGCAGTTCAAGCCGGAATTCCTGTCGATCAGCCCGAACAACCGTATTCCGGCCATCGTCGACCATGCGCCCGCCGACGGCGGCGCGCCGTTTTCGATGTTCGAGACCGGCGCTATCCTGATCTATCTCGCCGAGAAGACCGGCCGCTTCCTGCCCACGGACATGCGAGCTCGCTCCCACGCCGTCCAGTGGGTGATGTGGCAAATGAGTGGGCTGGGGCCCATGCTCGGCCAGCACGGTCATTTCGCGCTCTATGCAAGTGAAAAAATCCCATACGCGATCGAGCGCTACCGCGACGAGGCGGCGCGGCTGTACCGGGTGCTGGATACCCAGCTCGGCAAGACGGGCGCCTATGTGGCGGGCGCTGAATATTCGATCGCCGACATCGCCTGTTTTCCCTGGACCATGACCCACAAGGCACAGGGCTTTACGCTCGACGATTATCCCAACATCAAGCGCTGGTACGCCGAGGTCCGTGCCCGGCCGCATGTGCAGGCGGGGCTCGCGATCGGCAAATTCGTGAAGGAGCCGTTCGACGAGGAAGCGCGGAAGAATATGTTCGGGCAGAAGGCGAAGGAAATGGTGGGGAGGAAGTAACTACCAGCCGCATCGTCATTGCGAGCGAAGCGAAGCAATCCATACTTTCTTTGCGGCGGGAATGGATTGCTTCGCTGCGCTCGCAATGACGGTGTAGAAAGAAACACACAAAGGAAAACCCCATGATCGAATTCTTCTTCGACTGTTCCAGCCCCTGGACCTATCTCGCCTTCCACAACATCCAGCCGCTCGCCAGGGCGCTCGGCGTCGAGATTTCGTGGCGGCCGATCCTGGTCGGCGGCATCTTCAACACCGTCAACCCGAGCGTCTACGCCCAGCGCGAGACGCCGGTGCCGCTGAAGGCGCGCTACATGAAAAAGGACCTTGCCGACTGGGCGCGCTCGGCGGGGTTAGCGATCAAGATGCCGCCGACGGTGTTTCCGGTGAACAGCGTCAAGGCGATGCGCGGCTGTATCTGGCTTGGCAAAGAATCTGAAAAACACATGGTGCCGTTCGCCCGCGCCGTGTTCGAGACCTATTGGGGCGGCGACAAGGACATTTCGCAGGATTCGGTGCTGACGGAAGTGTGCAAAGCGTTGGCGTCGATCACGTCAAGTTCTTTGCCGGGATCAGCGAGCAGGCGATCAAGGACCAGCTCAAGGCCAATACCGATGAAGTCATGGCGCGCGGCGGCTTTGGTTCACCCATCATCTACGTCGGCAAGACCGACATGTATTTTGGCAACGACCGCATGCCGCTGATCCGTGAAGCGGTGCTGCGCCTGCAAGAGAAGGCCGCCTGATGCCGAAAGCCGTCGTCTGCCGCGAACTCGGTCCGCCCGAAAGCCTGCGCCTGGAAACGTTCGCCGCGGTACCGCTGGCGCCGGGACAGGTACGCGTTGCGATCCGGGCCGCCGGAATCAACTTTCCGGACATATTGATGGCGGCGGGCGAATACCAGCTCAAGCCGCCACTGCCGTTCACGCCGGGCGTTGAAGGCGCCGGCGATGTCGTCGAGGTCAACCATGCCGGGGGCGTCGCGGTTGGCGACAGGGTGATCGTGAAAATGCGCCACGGTGCTTATTGCGACGAGGCCGTCGCGACACCGTCGCAACTGGTGCGGTTACCATCGACCTTCGACTATGCCGAAGGCGCGACCTTTCTGGCCGGCCACGGCACGGCCTATCACGCGCTGATCGATCGTGGGCAATTGCAGCCGGGCGAAGTGCTGCTGGTGCACGGCGCCGGCGGTGGCGTGGGCCTTGCCGCCGTCGAGATCGGCAAGATGCTGGGCGCCACCGTGATCGCGACCGCGTCGAGCGACGAAAAACTTGATATCGCCAAAGCGAGGGGCGCCGATCATGTCGTGCGCTATGACCAGGAACCGTTCCGCGATGCCGTCAAGCGCATCACCGACGGGCGCGGCGCGGACGTCGTATTCGATCCCGTTGGCGGCGAGGTATTCGAAAACAGCATGCGCTGCATCGCCTGGGGCGCGCGACTCCTGATCATCGGCTTCACTGGCGGCATCGGCCTTGCGAAGACCAATCTCTTGATGATCAAGGGCGCCAGCGTGCTCGGCGTCCGCGCCGGAGAAGCGGTGCGGAAAAATCCAGCGCTCGGCGAGGTCCGCATCAGAGCGCTGCTGGAATGGGCGGAAGCCGGCAAAATCCGCCCCAACATCTCGCACCGCTTGCCGCTGGAAGACTACGCCCGCGCGATGCGGCTGTTGATCGACCGCAAGGCGATTGGCCGGGTAGCGCTGACGATGGGGTAGACTGTCGTCACCCGCGAAGGCGGGTGACCCAGTATTCCAGAGATGCCTGTAATAGAAACGAGAAGTCCCGGCGATCACCCGCCTGCGCGGGTGATGAC
>JACDAG010000756.1 GCA_013695565.1 Bradyrhizobium sp. | reverse complement strand
GCGCGCCGCCGGTCAGCCGACCCGCACCCGACTGATCGGCCGCGAACGCGGCTATCACGGCGTCGGTTTTGGTGGCATGTCGGTCGGCGGCATGGTCAACAACCGCCGCGCCTTCGCGACCCATCTGCCTGGCGTCGACCATATCAGCCACACCCATGATCTCGCCCGCAACGCTTTCGCCAAGGGCCAGCCCGAGCATGGCGCCGAACTCGCCGACGATGTCGAGCGGTTGGTGGCGCTGCATGGCGCCGAGACCATTGCCGCCGTCATTGTCGAGCCGGTTCCGGGTTCGACCGCGGTGCTGCCGCCGCCGAAGAATTACCTGAACCGGCTGCGTACGCTGTGCGACAAGCACGGCATCCTCCTGATTTTCGACGAAGTCATCACCGGATTCGGCCGGCTCGGCGCGCCATTCGCCGCCAATTATTTCGGCGTCACGCCGGATATGATGACGACCGCCAAGGGCATCACCAACGGCACCGTGCCCTGCGGCGCGGTGTTCGCCAGCCGCAAGATTCACGACACGCTGATGACGGGCCCGCAGAGCCAGATCGAGCTGTTCCACGGCTACACCTATTCGGCGCATCCGGTGGCCTGCGCGGCCGGTATCGCCACGCTCGACATCTACAAGGACGAGGGCCTGCTGACGCGAGGTGCCTCGATGGCCGACTACTGGCAGGAAGGCCTGCATTCGCTCAAAGGCCTGCCGAACATGATCGACATCCGCAATGTCGGCCTGATGGGCGCCATCGAGGTAGCACCCCGCAAGGACGCGCCGGCTGCGCGCGGCTATGATTTGATGGTCGATTGCTTCAACAACGGCCTTTACTTGCGGCAGAGCGGCGACTCGCTTGCGGTATCGCCGCCTCTGATCGTCGAACGCAGCCACATCGACGAAATGGTTTCGATCCTAGGCGCCGCGCTCAAGCGCGTGGCCTGATCCTTGCTCGAACCGCGGCACCGACTATCTTGCGGTGATCAGACGATGCCGCGGCAGCAGCATGAGGGATCGTGAAAGTCCTTATTCTCGGCAGTGGCGTCATCGGCGTCACGTCAGCCTATTATCTCGCCAAGGCCGGCCATGAAGTGACGGTCGTCGACCGTCAACCCAAGCCCGCGCTGGAGACCAGTTTTGCCAATGCCGGCGAAGTATCGCCCGGCTATTCCTCGCCATGGGCGGGGCCGGGCGTGCCGGTCAAGGCGATCAAATGGCTGTTGATGAAGCACGGCCCGCTGGTGATCCGGCCGAAGGTCGACCCGGTGATGTGGCTCTGGCTGCTGAAGATGCTGCGCAACTGCACCGCGGAGCGTTACGCGGTCAACAAGCGGCGAATGATTCCGATCGCCGAATACAGCCGCGACAGCCTGCGCGCGCTGCGCAAAGAGATCGGCATTCGCTACGACGAGCGCGACCGCGGCACGCTGCAACTGTTTCGCTACGCGGCGCAGCTCGACCATACCGCCGACGATATCGCCGTGCTCAAGCAATATGGTGTGCCGTTCGAGGTGCTCGATCGCGCCGGCTGCGTTGCCGCCGAACCTGCGCTGGCTGATGTCTCGGACAAGATCGCCGGCGGATTGCGGTTGCCGCAGGACGAGACCGGCGATTGTCACATGTTCACGCAGGCGCTTGCGCTGGAGGCTGAAAAGCTCGGCGTGCGCTTTGCCTTCAATGTCGGCATCGAAGGACTGATTGCGGACGCCACGCGCATCACCGGCGTTGCCACTTCTAATGGCGTGATGCAGGCGGATGCCTATGTCGCTGCCCTCGGCAGCTGGTCGCCAAAACTGCTGCGTCCAACAGGCATTTCGCTGCCGGTCTATCCCGTGAAAGGCTATTCGATCACGGTGCCGATCACGGATGCGGACGCCGCTCCGGTATCGACCGTGATGGACGAAAGCTACAAGGTCGCGATCACGCGGCTCGGGGATCGCATCCGTGTCGGCGGCACCGCGGAAATATCAGGCTATTCCGACAAGCTCTATCCGGCGCGGCGCGCGACGCTCGATCATTCCCTGACCGACCTGTTTCCGCGCGGCGGCGACATCGGCAAGGCGACATTCTGGAGCGGCCTGCGCCCGATGACGCCCGACGGCCCGCCGGTAATCGGCCCGACGCGCTACAGCAATCTCCATCTCAACACCGGCCACGGCACGCTCGGCTGGACCATGGCGTGCGGCTCGGGGAGGGTGCTTGCGGACATGCTCTCGGGCCGCAAGCCGGACATCGATGTGAGCGAGCTTGCGTTGACGAGATACGACCATCGGTTCGGGTGAGGGGCGGGGCCCCCGTCATTGCGAGCGCAGCGAAGCAATTCATTTCTCCACTTGCGGCGCTATGGATTGCTTCGCTTCGCTCGCAATGACGATGGTGGAACAGCCGTTCCATCCGCCATCAAATGCTGGCCCTTTCGCTCGACGATCATCCCATAGGCCTGCGGCTGTCGATGGACGTCGAAATTGAAGGTGGTACGCTTGTAGGAGTTGCACAGATCCAGATCGCAGCGTGCCAATGCGATCTCGTCACCCTTGGTGGTGCAGGCGGCGACGATCTCGCCTGATGGCGCCACAATGCAGCTGCCGCCAATCTGGTCGACGCCTTCTTCGATTCCTGCTTTGGCGACGCCCACGACCCAGGTCCCGTTCTGGTAAGCCCCGGCCTGCATGACAAGACGATTATGGAACAGCGAGAGGTCGTCGTGCTCGGGCGCCGGCGGATTATGCACCGGCGTGTTGTAGCCGATCAGCACCATTTCGACGCCCTGCAGTCCCATGATTCGGTAGGTTTCGGGCCAGCGGCGATCATTGCAGATCGCCATGCCGATCACGCCATCGAATGCGTTGGCCACGCCAAAGCCGGAGCCGGGCTCGAAGTATCGCTTTTCCAGATGTTGAAACCTGCGCCACGGTTCGTGTTCGGCGTGGCCCGGCAAATGCACCTTGCGGTACTTCGAAATGGTTTCGCCGTTCCGGCCCACGAGCATGGAGGTGTTGAACCGATGCGTTGCGCCGTCTTCGACCGCCAGCTCCGCGTAGCCGAGGCAGAATCCGATCCCCAAGTCCCGGGCCAGATCGAACAAAGCGCGCGTCTCCGGTCCCGGCATTTCACGCTCGAAGAAGGCATCGAGTTCGGTCTGATCCTCCATGTACCAGCGCGGAAAGAAAGTCGTCAGGGCAAGCTCGGGATAGACGATCAGGTCGCATCCATTGGCGTGCGCTTGCTTCATCAATATCATCAGACGCGTCACGACCTTGCTTCTGGTTTCGCTTCTGGTGACGGGGCCAAGCTGACCGACCGCAACGTTCACAAATCTTGCCACTGACTTTCCCTTCGATCGAGCATGCAGAAGCCGTGCCGTATTACTGCGAGCCTTCGAGGCCCAGCTGTTTCACCATCGCTCCCCATTTCAGGTGTTCGGACTGAATGTAGCTGCGCATCTCCTCGATCGACGGGGAATCGTTCGGGATCAGGCCAAGCGCTGCGATTTTCGCGCGCATTTCGGGAGCCTGCATGATGCGCTTCATCTCTGCATAGAGCCGGTCGACGATTGGCTGCGGTGTCTTTGCGGGCACCAGCAGCATGTGCCAGGACACGCCTTCATAGTCCGCGGCGCCTGCGGCCTCGGCGAACGGCGGCACGTCCGGAAGGAGCGGCAAGCGTTGCGCCGAGGAAACCGCCAGCGCGCGCAGCTTTCCTTCCTTGATCAGGGGCATCGAGAGGCCGGCCTCGAGGAAACTCGCCGCAACGTGCCCGCCCATCAGATCCGTGACCGACTGCGGCGTGGCGCGATATGGCACATGGGTGGCGTCGAAGCCGAGCCGCTTTTTGGCGAACTCCATCGACATGTGCTGCACCGAACCCGCACCGATGGAGGCATAGCTCAGCGGCGGCCTGGCATGCCTGGCGAGTTCGGCGAATTCCGACAGCATCTTCGCGGGCAGCGAGGGATCGATCACCAGAATGAAGGGCGACTTCACATAGAGCGAGATCGGCGTGAAGTCCTGCGGGTCATAATTGAGCTGCTTGAACAATGTCGGATTGATCGATAATGCGATGCTGGTCAGTACGACAAGCGTGTAGCCGTCCGGCGGCGCCTTCGCGACCTGATTGGCGGCCAGGGTGGTCGCTGCGCCGGGCTTGTTTTCCACGATCACCGGCTTGCCGAACGCTTCCGAAAGTTTGTCTGCATAGAGACGCGCGATCGCATCCATGCCGCTCCCGGCTGCGAGTGAAACCACGATCGTGATCGCTCGCGCGGGGTAATCGTCTGCCTTGGCCGGCGCGTTCGTCAGCAAGCCCAGCAGTACGGCGGTGCACAGCAACGTCCAATGCGTTCTCATGGTGATGGCACCCAGCCGGTTAATTCGGAGGCAAGTGTGAGGCTACCTCAGGTTCCCTGAGATGACCACAATCGACACGGCGGGATGTGCCGGCGGCGGCTGATATTGTGAGAGCAATCGGATCAATATTTTGGTTCGGCTGGAAACGCAGAACCCCATTGCCGCCTTGCTTCACCTGGAATTGCGCGGCATCCTGCAGGAGTCGCAGACGAGGGGCGTTCTCGAAGCGCCTGGGATTATGACCGATATCCGCACCAAATTGCCGGCGCCGAAGGGGCCGACGACGGAAGCCTTTCTCGCCGGGGCCGGGCCCGCGCTTGCTGACCTCTGCACCGCCTGCGGGGCCTGTTTCGAGGCATGTCCGATGGCGGATCATATCGGCCTTCGCGAGACCGATCCTCATTCAACAACCGACGGTTTGCGCAAGCTCGCGCGTGGCGAGGCCGCGCCCGCGGAAACTATTTCGTGGGTGAGCGCCTGTGCCAAGAGCGGACTTTGTGTCGCGGCTTGCCCGCAGCAATCCGCCGGGCTCAATGCGATGCTGCTCGTGCGGATCGCAAAGCAACACGCCATCAACGAAACGCGCCAGATTTCCGTGAAGCCGGATCCGACGGCGTTCCCCCGCGTGAAGACCTACGCACAGCTGCAACTGACCGACGAGGAGCTTGACGCATGGCTCTAGCACAAGATCGTGTGACGTTCTGGTTCGGCTGCAACATGCTCCGCCATGCCGAGATGATCCGGCTGTCTATATTGTTGCTTGAGCGCGTGGGCTACGACGTGAGCGCGGCCGGCGGGCCAAGCTATTGCTGCGGCACCGCACACGATCATCAACCGCACGGCGCCAGCAACATGGCCGGCCGCACCGTGACGCGCTTCAACGAAGCCGCCGAGAAAGAAGGCCGCGGCACCGTTGTAACGTGGTGTCCTTCCTGTCACATGCACATGTCCGATATCATGGCTCCGGGCAACGCGACGTCGTTTGACATCGCACACATTACCGAGCTTCTTGCCGCGTCCGCCGACCGTCTTGCGCCGCTGCTGACCGTGCCGGTGAAGCGGCGGGTGCTGCTGCACCGTCATGCCGGGTTTGCCACGCATGTGGCGGTCAATGACCGCGTCGCTGGTCTGCTT
>JACDAG010000727.1 GCA_013695565.1 Bradyrhizobium sp. | reverse complement strand
GCGCGCCGCTGGGCCAGCCTCGCCGCGCTTCGCGCCGGCACGCCGGAATCCGGGCCGACCGCGCTGGTGTTCCGCACCGGCTGCACCTACCGGCAGCGGCTCGAACAGGTATTTTCCGAGTTCGGCTGGCCGTCCTCGGCGCGGTTCGAACTGGGCACGCTCGACGGCATGATCGGCTGCGTCGCCGCCGACATGGGCGTGACGTTATTGCCGCGCGCCGTCGTCGGAAAAAACGAGACCGTCAACCTTCACAAGCTGAAGACGGCCCAGTCCGGGGTCGACACCCTCTTCATCCAGCGCCGCAGCGCGCACCAATCTAGCGCGCTGCAAGGATTTACCACCTGCCTGAACAGGAGCGGCGAAGTCATCGCCGCCTGACATTCCAGCGCCGCAACGCGACGACGGCCCAGATCGCCTCGACCAGCCCGAACGGCCAGGCGCCCTGGAGGAACCCGTAGGCCGAACCAAGCGCGCACGCGGCTGCGAAGCCAAGGATGTACCAGTAGCTGCGGTCTTCGAGCGCGTAACAGACGAGCATCGCCGTCACCGCGAACAGCCCGAACAATTGCAGTGCATCCATCACGTTGCCTCTTCATGCGCGCGATCCGCCAAGCGAAATTTCGCTGTCATATTTCTGTAATAATTGATTTGCGCTGCACGCATGCGGCTATCCATCGCAGTCCGACTGCGGCTTCAAATATTTTTTGGACGCGCTGATCTACTACGTTAGTATGAGGCGCTGGCTACCAAGAACCATAACGTCAACTCTGGGAGGATTCGCGATGCGCAACGCGTTCGTGTTGTGCTGTTCGGCAGCCCTGTTGGGTACGATCGGAACGGCAAGCGCTCAAGACTGGACGAAATCGAAATGGGGACCGGACGACGAGATCGGCGCCGCCAATTACATGAAGCCGGAACTGGTCGTGAAGGCGGCCGGCCTGGTCAAGACCGGCAAGACCTACGCGCTCGGCTTTCCCCTCGACTCCAAGATGCCAGCCTACCCCCCGCGCTCCTTCAAGATCACCATCGTGCAGCCCGGTCAGGCCGGCATTCCCGGCCTTGGGCCGAGCAAGACCACCTATAATGACGACATCATCGAAGGGTGGGTCGGCGTCGGCAGCCAGATGGACGGCCTCGGCCATATCGGCGTGGAGCATGTCTATTACAACGGCAACAAGCTGCTCGAATTCGCCGATCCCACCGGCTTGAAAAAGCTCGGAATCGAAAAGGTCCCACCGATGGTGACGCGTGGCGTCCTGCTCGACATGGCCGCTCACTACGGGACCGATGTGGTCAAGGAAGGTACCGCTTTCAACGTCAAGGAGATCGAGGAAGTCGCCAAGAAACAAGGCGTTGAAATCCGCCAGGGCGACGTCGTCCTGTTTCACACTGGTTGGGCCAGCCTGATCGGCAAGGACGATAAGCGCTTCAACTCAGGCGAACCTGGCCTTGGCGTCGAAGGCGCCAAATATCTTACCGGCAAGGGCGTGGTTGCCGTAGGTGCCGATACCTGGGGACTGGAAGTGATACCGTTTGAATCGAAGAACATCTTCGAAGTGCACCAGATCCTGCTGCCAATGAACGGCACCTACATTCTCGAAGTCATCAATACCGCCGAACTCGCAGCCGACAAGGCCTACGAGTTCCTGTTCGTGCTTGGGCAGCCGCGCTTCAAGGGCGGCGTGCAGAGCATGATCAACCCGGTGGCGATCCGGTAGAACCGCATCGACAGACGGCGTGGCGTTCTCGCATGGACGCCACGCCGCCTCCGGCTTTGCATGACCGCGTAGCTGCGTGTTATGCGGGGTCCATGCCGGCCCCCATTCTCCCCCTGATCGAAGCGGTGACGCACTGGCCGGAACGCGGCGCGCTGGTCGGCCTCGATCTCGGGACCAAGACCATCGGCGTCGCCGTGTCCAATGCCGACCGACGTCTGGCGACTGGCGTCGAAACCATCCATCGCAAGGCCTTCAAGGCCGACGCGGCGCGGCTGCTCGCCATCGCCGGCGAACGCAATGTGGTCGGCTTCATCCTCGGCCTGCCCATCAACATGGACGGCAGCGAGGGCCCGCGGGCGCAATCGACCCGCGCCTTTGCACGCAATTTTTCCAAGCTCACCGATCGCGCGATCGCCTTGTGGGACGAGCGGCTCTCGACCGTTGCCGTCGAGCGTGAGTTGATCGGGATGGACGTCAGCCGCGCCCGCCGCGCCGAGGTG
>JACDAG010000722.1 GCA_013695565.1 Bradyrhizobium sp. | reverse complement strand
CTCATCACTTGTCGGATCACCTCATCCCCACCATCGGAGTTATCATGATCCGCCGTTTCATCGGAATTGCTGCCCTTGCCGCTAGCATAGCGCTGCCTGTCGCAGCACAGGCGCAAGGCGTTCCTGGAGGAGTCGCTCAAGGCTCCAGGGAAGGCGAAAGGGCAGCGGGTCCCGTCGGCGCGATCGTCGGCGGCGTGATCGGCGGTGTCGTTGGCGGCGTGAATGGCGTCCTGGGCGTCGACGAACGTCCGCGCTTTCGCAGCTATGTCGTCGAGCAGCGGCGTCCTTCCTATCAATATCGCGAGGATGTGCGGATTGGCGCCGTCCTGCCGGAAGAAGGTATTACCTATTACGAAGTGCCCCAGGAATATGGCGTCCGGGAGTATCGCTACACGGTCGTGAACGGCCGCACGGTTCTGGTCGAACCGCGCAGCCGCCGGATTGTCGAGATCGTTGAATAACAAGACGCCGACATCGATTACATGAGGGGCCATCCAAGGATGGCCCTTTTTCTGATGCCCGGCGGAGGTTAAAGACGGCCGCCGGTTCGAACCAGCCGCACGACCAGCAACAGCAGGATAGCGCCGATCGTGGAATAGACGATCTCGGAGACCAGTCCGGTACCGATACGAATACCGAGCTTGGGAAACAGAAGGCTCGCAACCAAGGCGCCGGCGATACCGACGAGGATATCGCCGATGATACCAAAGCCAGTGCCGCGAACGATCTTGCCGGCAAGCCAGCCGGCGATGAGGCCGACAAACAGAACAACGAGAATGCCTTCGTTGGAGATATTCATCCGAAAATTCCCCCGGTTCGCGGCACCGTCTGACGCCGCGGTTATAGCCTACCGACAAACCCCGGACGTGACGACCCGAATCTAGCCATCAGCCGCGGCGAAACTTTCGGTCGCCACGCGCGTTATGTCGACATGACGCAACCTGATATTTGGTATGTTACTTTTGGCGCCGACAAGGCCGTGAAAACGGACGATGGCGCGACAGGATCGGTTCGTTCGACGCGGACATTCAAATCCGAAGTCGATGCCAAGCTGTTTGCGATGCAGATTCTTTCAAAGGGCTGGACCGCAAGCGCCGGCACGCTCAATCCGCATCAGCCCAAGCAGGTCGTGGGTCCCGCCCAGATCGAGCGCTGGGCGGACCCGGGGCTTGGTGGATAGACGCGCGAGGGATCGATCAGGTCGCGGCCTCGGCCGGTTCGGCCAGAACGCATCGTGCCACGCGGTCCGGCGAAACCTGCACATTGGGCGGCATCTGCTCGGCGCAGCGCGGCTGTGCCACGCTGCACCGTGGCGCGAACGAACAGCTCACCGGCGCCTTGTCGAGCGACGGCGGCGTGCCCGGGATGGTCTCCAGCCGCTGGCCGCGCTTGGCACCATGGGTGGTCGAGGCCAACAGCCCGCGTGCATAGGGATGTACCGGCGTCCGCACGATGTCGCGTAGCTTGCCCTGCTCGACGATCTGGCCCGCATACATGACAGCGACGCGGTCGCAGATTTCAATCGCGACGCCGATATCGTGGGTCACGAAAATCACCGACATGCCGAACTCGCGCTGCAATTCCCGCAGCAGCAACAGGATCTGGATCTGCACGGTGGCGTCCAGCGCCGTGGTCGGCTCGTCGGCCAGCAGGATTTTCGGCTTGCAGGCCAGCGCCAGCGCGATCATCGCGCGCTGCCGCATGCCGCCGCTCATTTCGTGCGGATAGGCCTCGAGGCGGCGCTTGGCGGAGGGAATCCGCACCACCTCCAGCATTTCCAGTGCCCGCGCGGTGGCTTCTCTCTCGCTCTTGCCTTCATGGCGCATCACGGATTCGGAAATCTGTCGTCCGATGGTGTAGACCGGATCGAGCGCAAGCGCCGGCTCCTGAAAGATCATCGAAACGGTCTGGCCGCGAAACGCAGAAAGCTCGTCGTCATCAAGCGCCAGCACGTCGCGGCCCAGAACATTCACGCTGCCCGAAATCTGCGTCCGCTTCTTCGGCAACAGCCGCATCAGGGCGCGCAACGTCACGCTCTTGCCCGAACCGGATTCACCGAGCAGGCCGAGCACCTCGCCCTCACCGAGCGAGAGCGAGATGTTGTTGACGGCGTGCACGGTGCGCTCGCCGGTGAAGCGGATGTTGAGATCGCGGATTTCGACGAGGTTGGTCATGCCGGTTTGGGTACCCGTTGGTGATAGTCCGTCGCGCGCTGGAACGCGCCGCCGATCCGCAGCAGCATCGCCTCATCGAACGAGCGGCCGATCAACTGCAAGCCGACCGGCAGACCGCTTTTGGTGAAGCCCGAGGGGATCGAAAGCGACGGCAGGCCGAGATAGTTGACCGGACGGGTGAACCTAGTGATGCGCTGGATCACCGCTTCCGCGTCGAGGCTGTTGCCGACATCGCTTTCGGCGATGGTCACGGCCGGCATCGGCGCGACCGGCGCGATCACCGCATCGGTGCCGGTGACCGCCGCGAGATAGGCCGCCAGCGCAGGACCGCGCCAGCGCATCGCTTCGAGGTAGGACACCGCGGGAATCGCGAGGCCGTTCTGCAGCCGCATCCAAACCTGCGCGCCGTAATCCTGCGGCCGCTCGATCATCCACCTTTTGTGGAAGGCGGCGGCTTCGGTGGCGAGCACCAATTGGCAAGCGGCGGTGAGCTGGCGCTGATCCGGCAGTTCGACCGAGACGATTTCGGCGCCTTCTTTCTTCAAGATGGCAATGGTCTCGTCGAGCACCCGCGCCACTTCGGCATCGAGATCGTCGACATAGAACGCGGTCGGCACGCCTATCTTGAGGCCCTTGAGCGAGCCCTTGGTGGCCGCCATATAGTCCGGCACCGGCAGCGTGGATGCGGTGAGGTCATCGGGATCGGCGCCCGCCATCAATCCCAGCAGCAGCGCGCAATCTTCCGCGCTTTGCGCCAGGGGCCCAACCGTATCGAGCGACTGCGACAATGGCATCGCGCCGGCGCGGCTGACGCGGCCGATCGTGGTCTTCAACCCGGTGACGCCGCAGAAATGCGCGGGCATCCGGATCGAGCCGCCGGTGTCAGAACCGAGCGCCGCAAAGGTCAACCGTGCGGCGACCGCCGAACCCGAACCGGACGACGAACCGCCGGTGATGTGATCGACATTCCAGGGATTGCGCACCGCGCCGTAATGCGGGTTGTGACCGGTCGGCCCATAGGCGAACTCCACCATCTGCAGCGAGCCAAGACGAATCGTGCCGGCGTCCTTCAGCCGCTGCAGCGCGGTCGAGGTCGTCGTCGCGACGAAATCGCGACGGATCTTCGAGCCGCAGGTAACGACCTTGCCGGCGTCGTAATACATGTCCTTGTGCGCCAAGGGCACGCCATGCAGCACGCCACTCGCGTTGCCTTTGGCGAGCGCGGCATCGGCGGCATCGGCCGCGGCCAACGCCGATTCCGCCTCGATCGCCATGAAGGCGTTGAGACGCGGCTGCCATTGTGCGATGCGGTCGAGGCAGGACCTTGTGACTTCGCGCGATGAAACTTCCTTGGTGGCGATCGCCTTGGCGACCGAGACCAGCGACATCAGGGCGGGTTCGGTGCTCATTTCGACACCTTCAAATTCTGCACCAGAAGATAGCTCGCGGGCTCCAGGTCGAACGGCAGGGTGCCGGCGACCGGCGCAAAGCCTTCAAACGCGGGCCCGATGGAATTGGCGATCCGCGCGGCGGTTTCGGCATCCGCGGGCACGCCCGCGACATCGGTCATCGCCTTGACCTCTTTGGGACTGGGTTTTGTCATCTTGCCTCTCCCTTATTGATTTTCTTTGGCCGGTGCGCGGCTGTGCCCTGAACCGGGAACAGTCATATAGCATGCCGCCTGATGGCCCATTGTATCGAGATCGCTGAGCTTGGGTGTCGCATTTGCGCAGAGCGGCTCCGCATAGGGACAGCGGGTGTGAAACCGGCAGCCGGGCGGCGGATCGATCGGATTGGGCGGATCGCCCGAGATCGGCGGGGTCTGGGTGCGGTTGTCAGGATCGGCCGACGGCATCGCCGCCAGCAGCGCCCGGGTATAGGGATGCGCCGGCGCATCCCAGACCTTGTCGACCGGGCCGAGCTCGACGACTTCGCCGAGATACATCACCAGCACGCGATCACTGATGTAGCGCACCACATTGAGATCGTGGCTGATGAAAAGATATGTCAGGCCGAACTCGCGCTTGAGATCGGCGAGCAGATTGAGCACCTGCGCTTCGACCGATTTGTCCAGCGCCGACACCGCCTCGTCGAGGATCACCAACCGCGGCGACAGCGCCAGCGCACGCGCGATGTTGACGCGCTGGCGCTGGCCGCCGGAAATCTCGTGCGGATAGCGGTTGGCGAAGGTCTCCGGCCGCAGGCCCACCTTGCCGAGCAGTTCGCGCGCCAGCGTGCGCGCGGCAGCATCGGCCATGCCGTGCACCTTCGGGCCGAACGCGATCGAATCTTCGATGGTCAGGCGCGGGTTGAGCGAAGCGTAACTGTCCTGAAACACCATCTGCATGCCGCGGCGAAGCTCGCGCAATGAGAGTGCGCGGCCGACCTGCATGCCGTCATAGATGATGTCGCCGGCATCGGATTTCATCAGGTGCATCAGGAGCCGCGCGGTGGTCGACTTGCCGCAACCGGATTCGCCGACGATCCCTACTGTTTCGCCCTTTGCAATCGAGAACGATACATCATCGACGGCGCGCACGGTCTTGCGGGCGCTGAAGAGATCGCCGCGCACCGGAAAATGCTTGGTCAGGCCGTTGACCTGCAGGAGCGGCTGCGCGGCACCGCCGACATCCCTAATTTTTTCCAGAACCGCCGGACTGGTTTCGTTCATCTTACCTCTCCCATCGGGAGAGGTCGGCGCGAAGCGCCGGGTGAGGGGATCAGGTTCCACGATAGAGCGTAACCCCTCACCCGGAACGCATCTATCGATGCG
>JACDAG010000714.1 GCA_013695565.1 Bradyrhizobium sp. | reverse complement strand
GTGTTCTATGCCATCGTCGTGACCTTCGCGCTGAGCTTCCTGCGCAAGGAAACCGCGCTGGTGCCGAAGAAGCTGGTGAAGGCGATGGCCGACGGCTCGATCTGCGCGCTGAATGCCGCGACCACCTGCGCCTGCGCCGGCATCGTTGTCGGCATCGTGACGCTGACCGGCCTCGGCCTCAAATTCTCGTCGATCGTGATCAGCTATGCCGGCGGCAGCCTGCTGCTGACCGCGATCTATACCTCGCTGATCGTCTGGATCATCGGCCTCGCGGTGCCCGTGACCGCCTCCTACATCATCTGCGCGGTGATCGCCGCACCGGCACTGATCAAACTCGGCGTGCCCGATTACGCCGCCCACATGTTCATCTTCTACTACGCCGTGCTGTCGGAAGTGTCGCCGCCGACCGCGCTGTCGCCATTCGCAGCCGCCGCCATCACCGGCGGCGATCCCTACAAGACCACGCTGCAATCCTGGAAATACACGCTGCCGGCCTTCCTGGTGCCGTTCGTGTTCGTGCTCGATCCACAGGGTGTCGGCCTGCTGCTGTCGATCCCCAAGGGCGGCTCGTGGGTCGATATCGTCGAAATCACGCTCAAGACGACCCTGGGGCTGCTGGCGCTGGCTTCGGTGGCCCAGAACTGGGCGCTGCGACGAAATACACCGATCGAGGGCGGCCTGCTTCTGCTATCCGGATTGCTGCTGGTATTTCCGAGTTTGATCGAGGCGATCGTCGAATGGATCATCGGCCGCGATATCAGCTACACTTACGTGCCCGGGCTGATCATCGGCCTCGGCGTGTTGCTGTGGCAGTCGAGAACGCGAGCGCCGAAACAACCAGCGCTTACAACTTAAGTCCAAGGAAAAGTCCAAGCAACAATTCAAGGAAAAGTTCAAGGGAGTGATCGAGATGACAACAATGAAAAAGACCGCGGCGGTGCTGGCTGTGACTGTTGCAGCCGGGCTCGCTTTCGCCGGCATCGTTCATGCGCAGCAGAAGACCATGTCGATCGGCACCGGCGGAACCGGTGGCGTTTATTATCCGCTCGGCGGCGCCGTTGCCAACGTGCTGTCGAAGAGCCTGCCCAATGTGCAGGCCACCGCCGAAGTCACCGGCGGCTCGATCGATAATCTCAAGCTGATCGGCTCCGGGCAGAGCGAGATGGGCTTCACCATGGCCGACGCCGCGCTCGATGCGGCGCAGGGCCAGGACAAGTTCAAGAGCGGCAAGCTGCCGCTGCAGGCGCTGCTCGTGGTCTATCCGAACCGCATGCATGTGGTGACCGTCGAAGGCACCGGCATCGAGAGCATGGCGGACCTCAAGGGCAAGCGCGTCTCGACGGGGTCGCCGGGCGGCGCCACCGAAGTGATGGCGTTCCGCGTCATCGAGGCCGCCGGCCTCGACAAGGACAAGGACATGAAGCGCGAGCGACTGGGCGTCGCTGAATCCGTCAACGCCATCAAGGACCGCAAGATCGACGCGTTCTTCTGGGTCGGCGGCATTCCGACCGCGGCGGTCACCGATCTGGCGGCAACGCCGGGCATGAAGATGAAGCTGATCGACCATGGCAATCTGGTCGAGAAGATGAACGCCAAATACGGCAAGCTCTACACCGCCAGCAAGATCAAGGCCGGCTCGTATCCGGGCGTCGACAAGGACAACGCCATCACCGAAGTCTGGAATCTGATCGTTACCGGCGACAAGATGAGCAACGACGACGCCTATGCCATCGTCAAGACACTGGTGGAAAAGAAGGCCGACATCGTCGCCGTGCACAAGGAAGCCGAGAGCTTCTCGCTCGACAACCAGGTGCAGGACCGTTCGCCGATCCCGTTCCATCCCGGCGCGCTGAAATACTTCAAGGAAAAAGGCGTCGGCGGCTAAGCCTGCCGCCTTTAATTTGATTGGTTGAATTTGACCGCGGTCCACCAGGGGCCGCGGTCATTTCGTTGTCGGGTGGAACCTGACAGCTCCGGAATCGTTTGCTGGCAGGCCCAACCGTGAGAGAGCTTTGGCGCGCGCCAACCCATTCGACTTCGAGCGCCCGCTGGATGCGCTGAATTTTTTTCTCGCCGACGTGCGGGATGGCCTCGGCCCTTACCTTGCGATTTATCTGCTAACCGAACAGAAATGGGACGAAGCCTCGATCGGCGTAGTGATGTCGGTGGCCGCGCTCGCCGGCATCGCCGCCCAGACACCTGCCGGCGCGCTGATCGATCGCAGTACAGCCAAACGTGCGCTGATGGTCGCAGCCGCGATCCTCGTCACGCTGGCGTGCCTCACGTTACCGCTGATCCAGCGCTTCGAGCTGGTGGCGGCAACGCAGGCGGTCGCGGCCGCTGCGGGCGCCATCTTCGCGCCGGCCGTCGCGGCGGTGACGCTTGGTATCGTCGGGCCGAAAGCCTTCGCCCGCCGGACCGGCCGCAATGAAGCCTTCAACCACGCCGGCAACGCCGTGGCCGCCGGTATCGCCGGCATCACGGCTTATTCGTTCGGGCCCATCGTCGTGTTCTGGCTGCTGGCCGCGATGGCGATGGTGAGCATCCTCGCCACGCTGTCGATTCCGGCAAGCGCGATCGACGACCACGTCGCGCGCGGCCTTGACGATCTCACGGCACAAGGCGCCGGCACGCACGACAAGCCGTCGGGCTTCGGGGTGTTGCTGACCTGCAGGCCGCTGTTGATCTTTGCGCTGGCAACGGTGTCGTTTCACTTTTCGAACGCGGCGATGTTGCCGCTGGTCGGACAGAAGCTGGCGCTGGTCAACCGCGAACTCGGCACCACACTGATGTCGGTCTGCATCGTCGCGGCGCAAATTGTCATGGTGCCGGTGGCATTGCTGGTCGGACACAAGGCCGACACATGGGGGCGCAAACCGATTTTCGCCGCCGCGCTGGCCGTACTCGCCGTTCGCGGTGCGCTCTATCCCCTCTCCGACAATCCGTATTGGCTGGTGTCGGTACAGCTGCTCGACGGCGTTGGCGCCGGGATCTTTGGCGCGCTGTTTCCGCTTGTTGTCGCCGACCTGACGCGCGGCACTGGGCATTTCAATGTCAGCCAGGGCGCCATCGCAACCGCCGCGGGACTTGGCGGCGCGTTGAGCACCGCCTTTGCCGGCTTCATCATCGTCAAGGCCGGCTACAGCGCGGCATTCCTGTTTCTCGCCGCAGTCGCCGGTGTCGGCCTGATCGGCTTCTGCGCCATGATGCCGGAGACATTGAGGCATGACGCCAGTGAGGGTGGCCGTCCCGTCAATTAGCGAATACGGTCCGCAAAATTTTAAAGGGAACCGACATGACTTCGAAGATGATCCACCGCCTCGATCGCCGCGCCGTGCTGACCGGCGCCGCAGCCCTCGGCGGACTGTCGCTATTGCCGCGCCGGGCGCTTGCCAACCAATGGCCGACGCGGCCGGTCAAGCTCGTCGTTCCCTTTGCCGCCGGCGGCACCACCGATATTCTGGCGCGCGTGGTCGCGGCCAAAGTCTCCGAGGAATTCGGGCAGCAATTCATCGTCGAGAACAAGACCGGCGCCGGCGGCAATATCGCGGCTGAATTCGTCGCCAAGGCCGAGCCCGACGGTTACACGTTCGTGGTGGGCACGCCCGGCACGCACGCCATCAACCAGTTCGTGTTCAAGAACATGAACTACGACCAGGCCAAGGACATCGCGCCGGTCATCATCATCGCTCGGGTGCCCAATCTCTGTTCGGTCACCATTTCGCTGCCGGTGAAGTCGGTCGCCGAGCTGATCGCCTATGCCAAGGCGAAGCCCGGCGAATTGTTCTACGGCACGCCCGGGCTCGGCAGCACCGCACATGTCTCGACCGAATTGTTCAAGTCGATGACCGGCATCGAAATGACCCATGTGCCCTACAAGGGCAGTGCGCCGGCGCTGACCGACCTGATCGCCGGCCGCGTGCAATTGATGATCGACAATCTGCCGGCGGCGCAGCCGTTCGCCGAATCCAACTCGATCCGCCCGCTCGCGGTGTCCTCCGCCAAGCGCTGGTCCGGTCTGCCTGACCTTCCGGCCATCGCGGAAGCCGGTGTCCCCGGCTACGAGGCCGCGTCGTGGTTCACCATCGGCGCACCGGCGAAGACGCCGAAGGAGATCATCGACAGGCTCAACGCCAGCGTCGACAAGTTCCTCAAGACCGAAGACGGCATCGCCCGATTGCGCAAGCTCGGCGCCGAACCGGCCGGCGGTTCGCCCGCCGACATGCAGGCCTACGTGCTGGCGGAAACCGAGAAGTGGGGCAGGGTCGCCAAATTCGCCGGCATCAAGCCGGAGTGATGACCGCAGTCCGTGCGCCTCACTCGCGTCGAGGCGACTTGTTCGTCCGTTGGCGGACATAAAGTGTGGCAACGCCGGCAAACGACCACAGACATTAACGTGTCTCACCAATGAACACCGCGTCTCGACGAGAATAACCGCGCAAGCGCGGCGGCGGCGGCGGTCGATCAAGCCAACCACCGATGCGAACACGCGTTGCGCGTAGTCGTTGCCGCCGTAACGGCTCGATTTCCTGCGGCACTCGTTACAATTTTATTCTTAGTCGCCGCTTTAACCTTACCAAGGCATTCATGGGGTCATCCAGAAAATTCCATCTTTGCGACCGCTGCGCGGATGTACGACTGCAGGCACACATTCGTTGACGAGGGGGACGCATGAATCACATCAATCCAGTAGAGCACGCGCGATGCGCCGGGTTCGGTCAACGAAAGGTGACGCCGCGTGTCTGTGTCACCGACAGCAAAAAGCACCTTCGGACCTTTCTTTCCGAGGCTCTTGAGGATCTCGGCTTCATCACCAGCGAATGCAGCAATGCCGGCGAGCTGGGCGGAATTCTGGACTTGCAACAGCCCGACCTTGTCGTCCTCGGCGTGTCCTTTGACGGGATCGAGATCGGCAACATTCTCGAGATTCTCGTGAAGAAGAATTTCGGCGGCCAGGTTCTCGTCATCGGTCAGCCGCAGTCGGTTATGGTAAAGGCCGTCCGACAAATTGGCGAGGAATACGGCATCGCGATGCTGCCCGCGCTGCAGACGCCGTTCAGCGCCGGATCGCTGCGCGCCAGCGTGGCAGCGCTTTTGCCGGCCGAGCCGGCGCCAAGCCCGGCGGTCGACGTCGCCGAGGCGCTGAAGGCGGGCTGGCTCGAATTATGGTATCAGCAGAAGATCAATGTCCGCACTCTCGCCCCCAGCGGCGCGGAGGCGCTGGTGCGGATGCGACACCCCGCCTGGGGGGTAGTTCCGCCGGCCTACTTCATCCACGACGACAACGATCCGCATTTTCGCAAACTGTCTGAATTCGTGATTGGCCGCGCCGTCGAGGATTGGCGCTACCTTCTCGACCAGCAGGGGCCGGTCGATCTCTCGATCAATATGCCGGTCTCGTTTTTCGGCAACCGGGAGGCGGTACACAATCTGTGCCGCGCGCTGCCTGAGCATCCGGCGTTCGGCGGCTTGCTGATCGAGATCGATTGCGCTCAGGTGATCGATAATCTGGATCTCGTGGTCGATGTCGCAAGACAGGTCCGCCTGCATAATATCGCGATCGTGATCGACAATGTCGGCGCGGAATGGCCACCCTTGATGGGACTTCGGAATTTTCCGTTCGTCGAGCTGAAGGTCGATCATCAATTCGTCACCGGCTGCGCGGATGACCGGTTGAAGCAGGCGGTGTGCCGCCAGATCGTCGAGCTGGCCCAGGACAATGGTGCGCGGGCGGTCGCCCAGGGCATCGAAACCCGCGCCGATTTTCTCGCAGCCCACGGCCTGGGGTTCGATCTGATGCAGGGCTATCTGTTCGGCAAGCCCATGGGGGTCAGGAAATTTGCCCGCTCGCGCCCCGTGCTGACATCCTCCTCCGGTTCAAGAACGTGAGGGCGTTCAGTTGGATCAGGGAGTAGTCGGCGCGTGTACCAGCCGGTTGCGTGCGCGGCCATCTTCATCGAAATTCTCGGCGGCGCGGCGCGCCGGCCATTCGGCCGCAAGGATCGAATACCAGGCCACGTCGCAGCGCAGCCCCTTGCTGAAGGCCGAGCCACGCCAGGTACCTTCGGGAGTAAAGCCGTAGCGCGCCGCCGCGTTCATGGACGCCTGATTGAGCGCGTTGCAGCGCCAGACCAGCCGCTGATACTGCAACTGGTCCATCGCATACTGCATCAGCAGAAAGTTCGCTTCGGTCGCGGCCCGCGTTCGTTGCAGCGCCGGTGAAAACCAGATGCTGCCGATCTCGATCGCGCCATCTTGCGGATAGACGTCGCACAGCGACAGCCAGCCTTGAGCCACGCCGCTGCTTTTCGCCCGCACCGCCCAGAACGGCTGATCGACCCGCCCGGCCAGTTCGGTGATCAGTTCCTGCAAGTCGCGCTGCTGAGCGAACGGTCCATAGCGCAAATAGGCAAATGACGCATCGGCGCCCTGCGCGGCGCGCCAGAGCTCGTCGATATGTTCGACGCCAAGCGGTTCAAGGGACACCGAGCGTCCCGCAAACGGAAGCCGTTCAGGAAACGGCCAGGGCGGCGGCGGCAAGCGGGCTGCGGACGGGGCGCTTGTCACGCTCGCCGTCCATCACTCGAACTTCATGTCGAGGCATTTCGAGATGTCGGAGCCGAGGCCGGACGAGATGATGATGCAGCCGCGCACCTTCCGCGCATTGTTGTCGCTGGCCCACACCGAATATCCGCCGGGGCCGAAGAACGAATTGGTGTTCGGCGGTTCGGTTTCGGTCGCGTCGAACGAATAGTTCGAATCGGTCTCGAAGATGCGCGGCTTCTTGGCGCAGCTGCCGTCGGCCTGGACGTTGATGACTTCCTTGTTGTCGCGCGTCAGCGCCAGCGTGACCTGGCAGCGGTAATATTCCGAGGTCTTGATGTTGAAGACATACGCATAGGATTTGCAGGTCGCGGTGTTCAGCTTGCCCGGGCTCAGGCCCCGGCTGCAGGAAATCCGCTGGTTGTTGCTGAGCTTGAATTCGTCGGCCTGGGCGGCGGAAACCAGCGTCATGAGCGACAGCGCAGCACCCAAGCCGATCTTCATAACGAGGTTCATCCGAATCATCCCTATAACGTTTTCAGGCAATAGCGCGTTTGTAGCCGGAAACCGGAACATAGTCGCGAAGTGCAATGCGGGGAATCACAAAGTCGCAGAGAAAGCGTGATGGTTGGACATCTCGTCATATTGACGGGATAACTGCGTTCGTGATTTGTTCAAAGAGATGGGGCGGAAGCCAATTTTGGCCGCTGGGAGGGACGACGATGGCAAAAATTTCAATCAAAACCTTTTTGATCGCGGCAGCACTGACGGGGCTTGCGACACCCGCCCTCGCGCAGGCCGCCGCGCCGACGCCCTGGGAGCTGAAGTCCGGCACGGGTTATGCCTACGGCAAGGACGGCAAGACGCTTGCGTACAAGCTGGGCACCAACAACGCCGGTACGCTGCTCAAGGGCGCCAAGAAGGTAGCAAAGGGCACGCTGTTCTTCGTCGGCGAGAACGGCCAGCTCTATATGCGGACCGGCCCCTATCTCGAAGACGACGGCAAGTTCAAGTTCGGCGCGAATTGAAGGCGCGTTTAACCACCCTTGTCATCCCGGCGAACGCCGGGATCCATACTCCGCGGCGCCAGTAATTAAAGGAAGGTATCTAACGCTCTGCCCGAACGATGGTTCACGGCTTATGGGTCCCGGCGTTCGCCGGGACGACGACAAGCTAAAGCGCCGCCGCCAGTTCCTTGGCGCCCGGCTTGGTGCTGTTGACATCCATCCGCTCATCGGTGATCGCCAAAAGCTTCGCCACCGTGTTGTGGCGGATTGCGACCGGGTTGCGTTCGTAGCCGCCGCGCTGGAAGAAGTTCGAGGTCGGCACCTGCTCGCGCGTCGCCTGCGGCATCGTCACCATGTCGAGTCCGGTACTATCGCCGGTCAGGTTCATCATCTCGAGTTCGGCGGCGCTGAGCGGTTTGGTGTAGCCCTTGGCGCGCGCGAACAGCACCGAGGTCAGGAGCTTGTGGGTCTGCAGCAGCGGGCCGACGTCGATGTCCAGCACCATGGCGTGGACCCCCCAGCCCTGCGGCGTGTTGGCGAGCTTCTCGTGCTCCGACCATTGCACCGGCACCGAGCGCGTGAACGCCACCATCCGCTTCAACACCGCCAGTTTGTGATCCATCGCCTTGCGCGCCGGACCTGACAGGCCGGCAGCCTTTTCGGCCAGCGCCTTGACGATATCCTGCCCCTGTTCGGCGAGCAGCGAGACGCTGTTGGTGGTGAGCAACTGGTTGTAGCCAACCGCCGTCGAGATCGCGCGCGAGCCCGGACGCGAGGCGCTCAATCCGGATTGCATGTCGTGATTGCCGGTGCCGCCGGTCTCGAACGAATAGACCCGCACGATCTGCTCGCGGGTCAGCCCGGAAGCCAAGGCGACGCGGCCATAGGCACGCTTGAACTCGACCTCGCTGGCGGGCCGCTGCGGCGTAAACTGGAAATGCGTCACGGCGGCTTGCAGGAAATCGGCGACCACCGGAAGCGGCTTGCGCTCGCGCGGCGTGTCGTCGGGTTCCGGATTCACCGGCCGCTTCGGCCCGTCGTAAAGCGGTGGCTGCGTCAGCACATAATCTTCGAGCGTAATGGCCTGCCGCTCGCGCCGCTTGGCGTTGCGGCCACGCCGTTTTTCGGCAATCGAGGTCCAGTAGGGTTCGGCCTCCTGCTCGAACGTGGCGCGCGCGGCCTGATATTCCTTCAGCTTGCGGCGGTACTCTGCGATCGCCTGTGGCGAGGCGGCCTGCGCCATCGCATCCGCCGTCGAGGCCGGCAGCGCGTCCATGGCCAAAGCCGGCGGCGCGCCCGCGGCTAGCGCGAGCGCGGCAAGGCCAAAGCAGAGACGAATCAATTGCGGGCGCATCGCCTTGTTGTAGCAAGTGCCGGGCTCAAGTCAGCCCCGAAACGGCCCGACCGTCCGTCGCTCACTCCTGCTCGACGCCGCTGGCCTTGACCAGTTGCGCCCATTTCTTTTCATCCTTGTCGATGAAATCGGCATAGTCTTCCGGCGTGCCCGGCGTGATCTCGGTGCCGTCATTGCCCAATTGCCGTTTGACTTCCTCGGAAGCCAGCGCGTCCCGCAGCACCTTGTTGAGCTTGTCGATGATGACACGCGGCGTGCCGGTGGGGGCCGCGAGGCCGTAATACAGCGACGCGTCGAAGCCGGACAGGCCCGCTTCCGCCATCGTCGGCACATCCGGCAACAGGCCCGAGCGGGTCGTGCTGGTCACGGCGAGTGCGCGTAATTTGCCGGCCGTGACATTCGGGTGCGAGGCCGGGATCGGCGCGAACGCCATCGGGATATGGCCGCCCAACAGATCGGTCAGCGCCGGACCGGTGCCCTTGTAGGGAATATGCACCAGCGTGATCCCGGCGGTGCGGGCGAAATATTCGCCGGTGATATGGCTCGCCGTACCCGCGCCGGCCGAGCCGAAATTGACCTTGCCGGGATTGGCCTTGGCGTAGGCGATCAGTTCCGCAACGGTCTTGGCCGGGAACGACGGATTGACCACCAGCGAATTCGGCGCATTGCCGATCAGCCCGATCGGCGCGAAATCCTTGCGCGGATCATAGCCGACGCTCTTGTAGAGCGAGGGCCCGATCGCGAGGGTGCCGGTGTAACCCAGCACCAGCGTGTAGCCGTCGGGATCGCTCTTGGCGACCGCCTTGGTCCCGATCGTGCCGCCCGCACCGGGACGATTATCGACCACGACCTTCTCGCCGAGCAGTTCGCTCATCTTGTCGGCGATGCCGCGGCCGACGATCGAGGTCGAGCCGCCGGGGGCGAACGGAATCACCAGCGTGATCGCCCGGTTCGGATAGTTTTGCGCGTTGGCGGGAGTGAGGGTAGCGCTCAGGCCGATCGCGGCAACGCAAAGCAATTTATTCCGAAACGACATTATGCATCCTCCTTCCGTCATTGCCTGCAACAAACGCGAAGCGTTTGCGCAAGGGAGCGCAGAGACGAAGCAATCCATCCTTGTGTTGCTGAGCTGCGAAATGGATTGCTTCGCTTCGCTCGCAATGACGTTGTGGCATTCGTGCCCTACTTCCAGGCGAAGACCGGCTGCTCAAGTTCGACTACACGGGTATTGCGGCCCGCCAGCACTTCGCGGAATTGATAGATCAGCGCCGCCGTCGGCGCGTGGATGAACTGGTCGAACAGGCGAAAGCGGATCACGCGCCGCGTGCTTTCGGGGATGGTGGTGAAGCTGAACGCATCTTCCCGTTCGATCGTGTCGAGCGCGATGCGATGGACGGAATCGACCTCCGCCGGGTTCGGCACGATCGCAGCCTGCGTGCTCACCCACACCACGACCGGCGTGATCAAATAGCCGGATCGGGTCGGATAATCATCGAGCAGGCCCAGCACATCGCCCTCGCCTTGTTCCAGGCCGACCTCTTCGTGAAGCTCGCGCAGCGCTGA
>JACDAG010000711.1 GCA_013695565.1 Bradyrhizobium sp. | reverse complement strand
CCTATCACCAGGTGCGTCCCGAACAGGTGTTCGTCGGCAACGGCTCGGACGAAGTGCTGGCGCATGCTTTCGCAGCGCTCTTGAAGCACGATGCGCCGCTGCTCTTCCCCGACATCACCTACAGCTTCTACCCGGTCTATTGCCGCCTGTTCGGCATCGCCTATGAGGCCGTGCCGCTCGATTCCGCGATGCAGATCCGGCTCGCCGATTATCGCCGGTCGGCCGGCGCGATCATTGTGCCCAATCCGAACGCGCCGACCGGGGTTGCGCTGTCGCGCGCCGAGATCGCGGCCCTGCTGGAAGAACATCCCGACGCGCCCGTTGTGATCGACGAGGCATATGTAGATTTCGGCGCCGAGACCGCGATCCCGCTGGTCGCCTCGCACCCGAACCTTCTGGTCATTCAAACCATGTCGAAGTCCCGGGCCCTCGCCGGGCTGCGCGTCGGCTATGCGATCGGCGATTCCGGCCTGATCGAGGCGCTGACGCGGGTCAAGGACAGCTTCAACTCCTATCCGCTCGGCAGGCCCGCCCAGGCCGGCGCCATCGCAGCCCTTGAGGACGAAGCCTGGTTTCAGCAGAGCCGCGCGCGCGTGATCGAAGGCCGCGAGCGGCTCAACCGTGGGTTGGTCCGGCTTGGCTTCGAGGTGCTGCCGTCGGCCGCCAATTTCGTCTTCGCCCGTCATCCGGGACATCAGGGCGCCGCGCTGGCCGCAGCCCTTCGCGGGCGAGCGGTCATCGTCCGCCATTTCGCGGCCCCCCGCATCTCCGACTATCTGCGAATCACCGTGGGCACGGACGAACAAACCGACCGGCTGTTGTCGGCGCTGTCGGACATTCTGGGCCGCGCATAGAGCGAGCTGGTTGTTGCCTTCCCATTGACCCCGGCGTATTTCTGGCGTGCTGCGGATTCAAGCTACCCATACTGGAGTACCCTTGCCAGCCTGGAATTTCGGCCCCGCCGAACAGGAATTTGCCGAGGCGGGCCTTGACCCCACGCGCTGGGTCGAGGCGCTCACTTCCGTGGCCGCGGCCACCGGGAGCTATGGTGCGGTCATGTTGCCCCTCGCGGGCGACAGCCTTCCGAACGTTCCCTACACCGAAAATTGCTCCATCGTGATGGAAGCGTATTTCCGCGACGGATGGCATGCGCGGGATGAGCGCATGCGCACCGTCCCGACCCTGACGCAATGCGGGGTCGCGGATGATTTCGACGGCCATAGTATCGATGAGATCGCCAGACATCCCTACTACCAGGAGTTCCTCGCCCCGCACGGCCTGCGCTGGTACGCCGGCGTCAAGATCGCCTGCGGCGACGATCTCTGGGCGATCGCCCTGCAGCGAACGATCGATCAGGGACCGTTTTCGCAGGAGGAAAAGGACGAACTGGCGCGCATATCCAGCCGGCTTTCGACCGGCGCCGCCATCGCCCGCGCGCTAAGTGCTTCCGCCTCCACCGGCGCCCTGGAAGCTTTTGAGATGAGCGGCACGGCCGTGGTCCTGCTCAACCGCCTTGGCCATGTGATCAAGGCCAATCTGTCCGCGGAACGCCTGCTGGTCGATGACGTCAGGATTGTCAAAGGCCAGTTGGTCGCAAAGGACACGCGGGCGACGACGGCCCTGACCCGCGCCATTCACACTTTGCTGTGGAGTCCGACCGGCGGACTTTCCGCGCCGGTCGCACTGCCGCGCGCGTCACGCCGGCCGCTGCTGGCGTACCCGGCGCGACTTTCGGATTCGACGGCCAATGCGCTGGCCGATTGCCAGGCCATGGTTCTCCTGATCGATCCCGATGCCAAATCGCCCACGCCGGAAATGAACCTGCGGGCGGCGTTCCGCCTGACCGAAGCGGAAGCCAGGCTCGCGAGGCTACTGGCGCTGGGCGAGTCCCTGGAAAAAGTGGCCGATCAATTCGGGATCGGCAAGGAGACCGCGCGGAGCCAGCTCAAGAGCATCTTCACCAAGACCGGCGTGCATCGACAGGGCGAACTGGTCGCGGTGCTGGCAAAGTTGCTGTGAGCGGCATGCAGGTCGCGGTCATCGGCGCCGGAGCGGTCGGATGCTATTATGGCGGATTGCTGCTGCGCGCCGGGCATCAGGTGACGTTCATCGGCCGCCAGCCGCATGTCGATGCCATCAACGCCCATGGCCTCTTGCTCGACCTCCAGACTTTCAAAGGACACCTGCCCGCCAACGCCGCGACCGACACATCCGCCCTCGCCTCGCCCGATCTGGTGCTGGTGTGCGTGAAGTCGGCCGATACCGAGCGCGCCGGCCGGTCGCTCGCCGGTCGGCTGCGCTCCGAGACCTCCGTGCTCAGCCTGCAGAACGGCGTCGACAATGCGCCACGCCTGCGCGCCGTGACCGGCCATGCCGTCATTCCCGCCGTGGTCTATGTCGGCAGCGAGATGGCCGGGCCCGGCCATATCAGGCATCACGGCGGTGGCGACCTTGCGATCGGCGCCTCGGCCACGAGCGATGCGCTGGCGCAAACGCTGGAAGCCGCCGGCATCCGCACCACGATCGCCGACGACATCGAGGTCACGTTGTGGAGCAAGCTCGTCATCAACTGCGCCTTCAACGCGCTGTCTGCGGTCGCTGATATTTCCTACGGACCGATGCTCGAAGTCGAAGGCACCAGCGCTGTCGTCGCCTCCGCGGTGAGGGAAGCCATCGCAGTCGCCCGCGCCTGCGGCGTATCGCTGCCCGAAGATATACTGGCGCAGATCCTCAAAATCCCCGCCGCCATGCCGAACCAGAAATCGTCCACCGCGCAGGATCTCGCCCGCGGAAAACCCAGCGAGATCGACTTCCTCAACGGCTACGTGGTGCGCAAGGGTAGCGAGCTCGGCATCCCGACCCCGACCAATCAGGCCCTGCAGGTGATGGTGAAACTGGCGCAACGGAGCAAGGAGCTATCGGGAGCGCGGATGTAGAGCGAAGCGTAGTCCGCCACCTTGGCTGCGTGCGAAAATGGCGGATTACGCCTTCGGCTCCAATCCACCCTACTCCACAACATCCAGCTTCACATTCGCAACGCCCTTCCCCACCATCCCCAGCGCATTCGCCGCGGAATAGGAGACATCGACGACGCGGCCCTGGATGTAGGGACCGCGGTCATTGACCCGCACTGTCACGGACTTGCCGCTGCCGACATCGGTGACGCGCAATTTGGTACCGAACGGCAGTGTCGGATGCGCCGCGGTCATCTCCATCGTGTTGAATTTTTCACCACTCGCGGTCTTGGTGCCCTCGGTATAGAAGCTCGCCACGCCATGCGAGGCGGTCTTGACGTCGCCGGCATTTTTGCGCGACGCGAACGGCATATGCTTCCTCACCGCGGCGACGCGCCGCTTGATCATCGGCGCCGACGTTCGGTCATGGTCCAGCGATGCCACCCGGCTGGCGCGCAATTCGGATTTCTGGCTGACGACTGAAGACTGCGCGCAAGCTGCTAGCGATGCCGCGCCCAGGACAACAGCAAGCAGCCGAACACATTTTCGGACACGCGGGTCGATGGCCATGTTGCAATCCCCAACTTGCGCCCCAGCCCAAGCCGAAAACCGACACGCCCCATCGTCCGAATCCAATCGGGGCGGAACCGGGGCCGGATCACGTCAGGCGCGGTCCTGCCAGCGCAATTCCGTTGGAGTGTGGTGATTGGGCCACAGCCTGATTGTTGGTGCGTAGGGTGGGCAAATCAAACGCGCACTTGCGACGTGCCCACCACTTACACGCGCAACAAGAATGGTGGGCACGCTTGCGCTTTGCCCACCCTACGCCGCGCTGCTATTTCCGCTCTTCCGACGTGAAGAACTTGCTGCCATCGAAAAAGCGGTTCGGCCGATTGAACACCGAGAGGAACGTCGCCCCGTTGGGCGAATGCGCGACATGGATATTGCCGCCCGGCCGCCAGACGAAGTCACCCGCGCCGCAGCTCCCCTCCGCGTCCTCCAGCGACCCTTCGAGCATGAAGGTCTGTTCCAGCGCGGTGTGCTCATGGAGCGGCACCACCGCGCCGGGCGCCATCTTGAACAGGATGGTCGAGCGCCCTTCGTCGTCCCTGTACAGGATCTTCATCTCTATCCCGTCGAAGTCCGTTGGCTGCCACGGCATCGACGCGGCCGCAACGAAGGTCGAGCGAAGTTCGGGCGGGTTGACGGGTACAGGCTTGTTCATGGCTGCGTCTCCGTGTTGCCAATCGCGCTCAGGATATCTCATAGACCGACACCTTGTCCGCAATGCCGCTCAGGGCCACGCTTCTGGGGGTCGGCTTCAGCCCCTTGGTTTCAAGCAGGGCCCGGGCACGCGCATTCTCCACCACCTGCTCCGTCACCACGATCGAGCGCGACGCCGCAAGGCCCTGGACGCGCGAGGCGATGTTCACCGTCTGGCCGAAATAATCCTGCTGGGCATTGAGCGTCACCGCAAGGCACGAGCCTTCATGGATTCCCATCTTCAGGCTCAGGCTCTGATGCTGCCGCTCGGCGCCAAGATCACTCATCGCCTCGCGCATGCGGATCGCGGCGGCAATGGCGCGGTCCGGCGTCTCGAAGGTTGCCATCACGGCATCGCCGATGGTCTTCACGACCGCGCCCCGTTCGGAGGCGATAATCTCCTGCAACAGCCTGAAATGCTCATTGACGAGATCGAAGGCCGTGAGGTCACCGACCCTCTCATAGAGTTCCGTGGAGCCCCTGAGATCGCTGAACAGGAAGGTCAGGCTCAGGATCTTGAGGCGCTGGCCGATGGCAAGCGTATCGGTCCGGTAGATGTCGCGAAAGGTCTGGTTGGTAAGGAGCCGCGTCGCGGTGAGGACCGGCTTGCGACGCGTCAGGATGGCGTCCAGCGCCGCGTTCGCCACCCACACCGCCGGCAACACACGACCGTCGGTTCGGTTTTCCAGCGCCAGCCGCAGCGGCCCGGGGCGCAAGGCGATGCTGTCGACGGGAAGCTGAACCTTGTTGAACATCACGGAGAGGTTCTGGCGCTCGCCGGTCTCCTCGCCCTTGACCTCGATGAACTGGGCCGCATGCGTCACCGGATCGAACACGATCAACGTGCCCTCCGGCGCCTGCAGGGAAAGGATGGCCCTTTCGCCCGGCGGGAGGTCGACCATCTCAAGCGTGACCTCCCCCAGCAGCTTCTCGACATCGCCGGGGAGATCAATCGCCGAACTCCAGAATATCTGGCGATAATATTCGGCTGCGGACAATTCGTCGGGCGCATGCGCCGCGATCTTGCGCAGGCGCGGGCTTACCGTGAAGGTCACCTCGACCAGATTGTCGAGCGTCGTCTCGTAACCCGCGGCGCAGAAAGCGCATTTATACTGCGCGTTATTGAGCGTCTTCAGGCTTTTGTTGGTGGAAAGCACCCCGGCACAACTCGGGCACATCACGTTCCATGTCATCTCGAACATGCCGAGCCCGACGGCATTCAGCAGCGTCGCGATGACCCGCTCCTCGTCGAGGCCATCCCTGGCTGCGAGTTCAAGGGCGTTCATCTTGTTCAAGGCATGATCCGGGGCATCCCGCACCATGCGCTCGAGCAGGTTCACAACGTTCTCGTCGGCCGACTGGCGCAGGGCCGCAAACAAGGTCTCGGTTTCGCTCATGCGCCGATGCTACCCGAAAGCGGGCGACGGGAACACCCGCTAAGCGATCCCTTGCGTACACAACCGGGCGAGGCCAATTCCGCCACAACGTGATCGGAATCACCGTCAGGCCCGCGCCGTCAGGCGAGACTGGCGCGCATGATCATCCACTCATCCATCCCGCAGGAGCACATGATGACGCGCGGTCACGAGACAAAAGTACAGGAACTTACCCAAGAGCAGCTCGAACGTGTGGCGGGTGGCTTCTTGGGGGAGTTCAATCAGCTGCTCCAAATGTACGCACACATCAGCAAGACGCAGACCGAGATCGGCATGTCTTCGGTGCGCAATATAGGTAGGTGATTTGCCGGCGGGCGAATCAGAACCGCCCCATTCCGACGAGAAAAGGCCGGCGGGCGTTACGCCACCGGCCTCTCTTGCAGCTGCCGGCTCGGGTCCGGTTCCGCTGCGATTCCATAACGAAAATCCTGGGTGAGTTTAGTTAATCAACCCTTAACGGAATCGGCGTGATGTGAATCACGGAACGCTGCGATTCGCTGCATTAGGCTCACAGTCACATTACGGGACATGCCCGTAATTCCCCGTCGGGAATCTTCCGGAATATCCAGCGGAATCCGCTGCTGTTATTTTTGGAATGCAGATTCGCTTTGTGCGAGGAGACCAAGATGGCCCAGGTCGATTCACGTCAGGTCTATTTCCACTGCTCCAGTTCCCGCGAAGTTCGCGTCGATCAACTCGGCGTCGTCGTCAGCAACCTCGCCGAGGCGCGCGATCGCGCGGCCTGCGTGGCCCGATCGCTGATGATGGAAGCGAGTGCAGAAGACTGGCGCGATTGGGTCGCGCATGTCAGCGACGATTTCGACGACGAGATCTTCGCCGTGTCCTTCTCGTCCGTTCTCGGCAAGCCGCATTGAGGCCGTCATGAGCCAACGCATCGACCAGATCTTCACGGCATGGCATCGCCTGATCGACCGCGCGTTCGACGGCTACCGGCCCGAGCGCCACTACATGCGCGGTCCGGGGCCGAAATGGTACGCCAAGCACGGCGCGGCAACCGCATCACCCTGAGAATTCATTAATACGGCGGCGCCTGCTTCGCCCGCTGCGTCTTCGCCGCTTCCACCCACCACGCCAGATCGTCGGCAAAGCGCGGAAACGCGTGCGCCAGCGCCTTGCCGCCCTCGCCGGTAGGCTTGCCGTCGGCATCGAGCGTTTGCGCAATCGGCCCGACCGAAACCTGGGACGAGATCACCACCATGCCCATCTCCGAGAGCGTGCCGTGCCACGCCAACGCGGCCCGCACGCCGGAAAAACGGCCGGCCGAATAGCTCGCGATGGCGGCAGGCCGCCAGAACCACTCTTCGAGGAAATGGTCGGTGAGGTTTTTCAGGCCCGGCTGCATCCCCCAATTATACTCGCCGGTGACGAAGACGAATCCATCGGCATCACGGATTTTCCCCGCGAGCTGTTCGAGAACCGCGGGCGCCTGGCCTTTCGGATGTTCCTTGTACATCCGGTCCAGCATCGGCAGCCCGACGGCCTTGGCGTCGATCAGTTCCACGTCATCGCCGCTGGCACGCAAGCCATCGACGATGAACTGGGCGAGACGAATGCCCATACGGTCGGAGCGATAGGAGCCGTACAATACGAGAATGCGATGGGTCATGATGGCGGCAGGCTAACACGGCCGCCGGAGGGTCGCTATCGCGACTGCTCCGTCGCGCGGCCGCCCCTAAAGGGTATCGCCGGTGCGGTCCAAACGATGCTCGTTCCTGGGCAACGACCGGCCGCGGTAGAAGCCGATCATGCCCCAGACAAAGACGCCGAGGGCAAGCGTCACGCCAATATATTGCGATAGGTTTTCCATGCCCGTTGGTCGCGGCGGACGGAAAAGGGTTCACTGCCCTCCGCCGTCACCGTCCGGGATGAACACCCGCACCTTCAGCTATGATGCGGTCCCCGCATGATCTTCATGGCGTCCTCGACATGGCGCCATTCGCTGGCCTCCTCAGCATCTCCCTTGCGCTCGCAGGCAATCGCATTCTGGGCTGCCTGCGCAATCGCCGCCGGGCCATGCTTCTCGAGCATCTGCCGCGCGATGGTGTGGATTTGTATCTCGGATGTCATCTCGCACTCCCTGACGTTGGGCCGCGGGAACCGGTTCCACTATGGGACGGCGGCCTGCATTGAGAACCGCCGAACCGCCTCGCGCGTTCCACGCCGGGCGCCCCTGATCCGGGTTCCGCCTCAGATTTCGCCGAGCTCGGGCGGCTCAAACCAGTTTGTCAGCGACAGGCCGCCGTCAATCGTGATCGCCGAGCCCGTGACATAGGCCGATACCCGGTTCGACAGCACCGCCAGCGCCAGCGGCGCAAGATCGCTGGCCTCCCCGAGGCGGCCGAGCGGAATGTGTTTTGCCAGCGACGGATCGGCGACGAAGCCGCCGGCGGCGATGGCACCGGGCACCAGCGCGTTGACGCGGATGCCGTAGCGGCCGAACGTTTTTGCCAGTTCCTTCACCAGCATCGCCATGCCGGCTTTGGCAGTCGAATAATGCGGCAGGTTCCGCGGCGTGCCGGCATGCAGCGAGGTCAGCAGCAGGAACGAACCGGGCTGTTTCGCCGCGATCAGCTCCCGCGCCAGTTCGCGCGAAAGATGAAAACCGGCTTCGAGGTTCACCGCATGCATCTGCGCCCAGGTCTGCGTGCTGACGGCCATCGCATGATCGGCCTCGCGCCGCGGCGGTGAGGCGCTGTGCACGAAATGCGTCACCCGTCCGACCGCGGATTGCGCGTGCTTCAGCAGCGCTTCGCGTGCCTGGGAATCCGCGAGATCGCCGACCCACGGCACGGCCAGCCCCGGTTGCGCCGAAGCCTTGATTGCGGCCGCAACCCGCTCCTCGCTGATATCGGCGAATACGGTCCGCACGCCCTCGCCGACCAGCGCTTG